>JANODZ010000451.1:0-2926 GCA_031412935.1 Anaerolineales bacterium | reverse complement strand
AACCGAGACAAAATCACGGCGCACGAAAAGCAGGACCAGGTCTTTGTAACGCCAAAGCTCACCAAGACGCAAGTCCAGCAATGTCCGCTGGGCTTCGATGACCATATCCCAATCTTCATCTGATGCGGGCGAAACAGTTTGTGAATTCATTTTTTGTAATTATTGACCATGACTTATTTTTCAAGCATCCGCCCTTCCGACATGAACTGTGTCAGAAAGGCTTTATTCCTCTGGCGGCGCTGATTCCCCTTGTCGGCGCGTTTGTAAAATCAAATACCTGCTTATCATACACAAACATAAATAATACAGCAGTATTATAACCATCTTGTCATACAACTCGTTTCGATGCAAAGTTTCTATAAACTTGTTTGAGAGAAATGTTCTTGGGGAATTTTTTAAAATGGAATTAAATCAGGGCTTTTTCTTGCGTTCGAGCAGGCCGGCTGGGACTTCCATTTTAGTGGATTTTCCCTGAAGCAATTTCAGCAGGACGCGTACGCGCTCACTGCCCGCCAAGCGGACATCGAAAATGGCTTCGTAGCCGGCGAAGGGTCCGCTTTGGATCTCGACCAGGTCACCCTGTTTCAGATCATGGAACAACTCTCCGCCCGCAGCATTGATCTCATCCACCTTTTTTTTTATTGCCGGGATCAAGGCATCGGGCACCAGTGACGGCTGGCCATCATATGAAACAAAGCCGATCGCGCCGGGCACCCATTGCAGGACAGAGAAGCCGACTACATCCAAATCAACATGTACAAAAATATATCCGGGAAAGTATGCCTTAACCTTGCGCGCACGCGGGTTGACAGTTTGCATGCGGATCTGCGGATGGAAAACCTCCACTTTACGGATGCTCAATTGCTCCCAGAGCAGGTTTTCCTTATTTGGTTTACTACGCAAAACATACCAATTCGCTGTCATTCTATAATTCAATTCCTAAACATATCAATCAATTTGAAATTACGTCTTATATTTGACGTTTTCAGAATTCTTTTGCTTTCTTCGATAAATATTATATAAGTCAACACCAAGAATAAATAGCAGGGGTTGAGCAACTGGATCATAATTCAAACTATAATTGACAGCATATAAATAATTCGTTTCCCTCTTTAAAGCAAAAACCCGTTATTTCTAACGGATTTAGCTGGGGAACCTGGATTCGAACCAAGATACCATCCTCCAGAGGGACGTGTACTGCCGTTGTACGATTCCCCAAGACGTTTGTCATTCTACCATTATTCTCTTTCTTCGTGGGTAATTTTCCGAAGGCAATTATCATAAAGTATGATCCACGAGTCCACGACAAGTTGAATATGAAATTTATTTTCTCGCAGCCCGGCGGGAGTTGTCTTCCAGGTCCATAAATATAAGCAGGATCTGGCCTACAGCCTGCAAGCCGATGAAATTCCATAAACCTGGTACTGCGGGTTGAAATAGCCAAAGAATCTGCTGGGCGAGGTCGGTGAAGCCCGGCAGGACGATGAATCCGCGTGCAATTTGAAGCGTAAAGGATATTAACGACACGCCAACTTGCGCGGCATAATAAAGCAACGAAACCCAGGCAAAGATTTTTGCGAGACGCGCAAGGCGCAGGACAGAGTCTCTGTCGAAGTAGGTGCCTGCAAAATTAGTTTTTGATTTATTGCTTAATTCAGACATAGGTTCCTCCATATTTAAGTCCAATTATAAATCATTCATGCTGTTTGTTATAATTACACAAGTTTAGAAACCAACCATCAGGGTCGGGAATTTTCCTCTTTAGCGCGAACATTTAATCGTTACCCGCAGGGGGCTGAGCCGAAAGAGGCGGCTTTACATCCCCCTGAAATTCAATGAGAAGGCAATTCATCCATGAGTGACAAAGAAGTTAATCCACAAGAAAATAGACCAAGTGATTTTATCCGTGAAGCAGTTGCGGATGATTTGAAGAGTGGGCGTTTCAAATCTGTGCGAACACGACTGCCGCCTGAACCCAATGGGTATTTACACATCGGGCACGTGAAAGCATTTATGATCGATTACCTGATCGCGAAAGAAAATGACGGCGAGTTGGTTTTGCGTTTCGATGACACGAACCCTGCCAAGGAAGAAACCGAGTTCGTGGAAGCCATCGAAGAGGATGCACGCTGGCTCGGAATCAAATGGGTCAAGGTGACCTACGCCTCAGATTATTTTGACGAGTTATATGATTGGGCGAAAAAATTGGTACTGGCTGGTAAAGCATACGTAGATGACCAGACGCCCGAAGAAGTGATTGCCAATCGCGGCACATTGACGACGCCCGGAAAAAATTCCCCGTATCGTGAGCGTGACCTGGAAGAGAATATGGATCTGCTCGAACAGATGAAGAACGGCGAGTTCGCGGCCGGCTCGCGCATTCTGCGCGCAAAAATTGACATGGCTCATCCCAACCTCAACCTGCGCGACCCGGCCATGTACCGCATCATTCAACAGCCGCACCACCGCACGGGAGATAAATGGAAAATTTACCCGATGTACGATTGGTCGCACGGACAAAATGATTCAATGGAAGGCATCACGCATTCATTATGCTCGATTGAATACGAAAATCATCGTCCGCTGTACGAATGGTTCCTGGATCAACTCGATGTTTTCAAACCGCGCCAAATTGAGTTTGCGCGTATGAATTTGAGCTATACCGTAATGAGCAAACGCAAATTGCGCCGTCTGGTTGAAGAGAATCATGTAACCGGCTGGGATGATCCGCGCATGCCCACCTTGCGCGCCATGCGCCGCCGCGGATATACCGCCGAAGCGGTTTTAGATTTCATCAATCGTGTGGGGGTTGCCAAAAATTACAGCGTGAGCGATGTGGCATTGCTTGAATCATGTGTACGTGAAGACCTGAATAAAAAATCATCGCGCCGCATGGCGGTGTTGAAACCGCTTAAGATCGTGATCG
>JANODZ010000450.1:0-2415 GCA_031412935.1 Anaerolineales bacterium | reverse complement strand
GGGTCCGCGTCATCAATGAACGCGCTGAAGTCACAATGATTGGCGGCGACTCGGGTTTCTTCGCAAATGGTAAATGATACGCGCAGAGCGCACTTAACACATGCAGACGGTCCCGCCGTGTGGTCACACCCCAGGCAGCCTCTTCATAAAAAAGCGGATTCGGCTCCGCAAATAAATAACGCGCTGACTTTACCCAAAAGCCAAGTTCATCGAACATTGCCAAAGCATGGTCGGCCCGATCTGTGATCAACAATATGGGTAACGCCAGATCGGTATGCAGTGCCGCAAGTATAGGCAGGCGTGTGGCGCGCGAAAGTCCCAAGCCAGGAATTGTTTTCCCTCCCTGGATTTGAGTCAGCAATTGCTGATATGAGTCGAGGCGGCGGATATTTTTTAGAAGTAGTTCCATGCCGATATTTGATTTACGATTCAATACCGCCGTTGAATTTATTCATTGCGGCATTCAACCCCTTCATTACAAATTCAAGGGCGGCATCGACGGCACGGTCTAATACTTCGGGCAGAAATTTAATATCTTCCCTGGAAAACTCTTGCAAGACATAATCCTTTGGGTCCATGCGTCCGGGGGGACGCCCGATGCCCAGGCGCAGACGTGGGAATTCTTTCGTACCCAGCTTTTCGATCGTGTCGGCCATGCCGCGTTGTCCGCCAGGTCCGCCTTCAGGGCGAATGCGGATCGTGCCGAAAGGCAGGTCGAGGTCATCATGAGCAATGAGCAGGTTTTCTATTGGCAATTTGTAGAAATGCAACAATCCCTGCACCGATTGACCTGAGAGATTCATAAACGTCTGTGGTTTAGCGAGGATGATCTTGCGCTCCTGATGAAGTGTGGACATGACAATGGATTTTGACTGTAATTTCATGCCGCGCGCATTCAGCCGCACCGCAATACGGTCAATCAGCAGGAAGCCTATATTATGGCGGGTGTCTTTATATTCGCGGCCAGGGTTGCCAAAACCGATAATGAGAAAAGAAGAGTCTGGTGTCATGGATGGTTTTCAGGTCTTTCGGAGGCGAAGTAGTAAAGAGAAGACGATAAATAATACTAGGGTAATTAATGCGCCTTGTGCAAAGTTTGAATAAATGGAAAATGAAGTAACTGATACCGGATTGGCAGGCAAAGGTGTAGATGAAGGAAATGACGGAAGCAGTGTGGCAGGCTGACTAGTAACCGTGAAATGCGGGTTTATCGTGATTGAGCCAGGCGACTCTGTTAATGCTGGAATCTTTGTGGCTGGCGGCGCATCATTGCGGACCTTCAAATCTAAAATAACTATGTCCTGAGATGAACCGTCTTGAAAAAATACACGTAGGTGCAGGATGTAATCGCCATCGGTGAGCGGGGTAGTATCCCAGATCGCGAGGGTGGGACTCTCCGCGCGCACGGGCTGGGGAAATGTCTGGATGGTGAACCAGCTATCGGCGGGGTTGGAAGCGTACGAGAATGCCAGTTCAGCGTTGGCAAAGTTAAGAACATCCATATTTCCAATAATTTCCACCTGCCCGATCAATGTATCGCCAGTCTGTGGTGATGATATGGAAATATCCGCAGTTTGCTTTAAGAAGATAAGCGAAAATATTAATAGGGTTTTCAGCATGGCAATCGGTTATTTTAACATGAAGGACGGGCAGGGTCAAATTGCAATAATTTCGAAAATGAAATGTGTAAGCAATTCTCGAATGATTATTTTTCTGGTAAACTCAAGCAGTTCAAATTCACAATCATGATGGGTAATCCGTTCACCCAGGAGACCGAGTTATGGCAAAATCACGTTCTGATCAAATGGTGGAACGCCTTCGCAATATGCAAGCCGCGGCACCAGATATCGAAGCCTCTGCCGTTGTTTCTGTGGACGGGCTGATTATGGCGTCTGCGCTGCAACAAGGGGTGGAGGAAGATCGCGTTTCTGCCATGTCGGCGGCAATGCTCAGCCTTGGCGAACGCATTTCCAGTGAATTAGGGCGCGGCGGTCTCGAGCAGGTTTACATTAAAGGTGATAAAGGCGCGATCGTGCTGACCGCCATTGGCGAAGAAGCCGTACTGACAGCGATGTCGCGCCAGGACAGTAAACTTGGTATGATCTTTCTAGAAATGCGGCGCGCCGCTGAAGACCTGATAAAATTGCTTGCATGAACGATAGACAGTTCTTTCACCAAAACTCCACACAACCCCGAATGGGGAGGGCTTAGCCGCCCTCCCCATTCTCTTTTGTATTTTTATAAACCGCCAGTGCGGGGGCGCTCCTGGTTTTTGCCCGAAGCAATCCCCAATTGTGCAGGAGATTGCTTCGTCACAAAGAACAAGAACGCTCCTCGCAATGACGAGGAGAAAATATATGATCACAAAATATTTATTTTTTACCGGCGGAGTTGTTTCATCAGTTGGCAAAGGGG
>JANODZ010000449.1:0-2100 GCA_031412935.1 Anaerolineales bacterium | reverse complement strand
CACGCTGCGGGCGGTTCGCTGTCATCCAAAAATCCATACCCTCTTGAACGATTCTTTGTCTTAACTTACATCTGATTCTGCGAGTGCGCGATCCATATCCCAGGTTGGCAATCGCAAAAATCTGTTCATTGGTCCACTTCTTCCACTTCCATATACCATTTCACACGTGTGCCAACACGATCCCGCAATTGCCAGGCCAATGGTTTTTGCATCTTTTCAAAGGCTTCTTTGATCTCGTGGACACGGCTTATTATTAGCGCCCGCTCGTCATATTTAAGAGCCAGGTCTTCCCCACCCACCAAATCTTCCACTCGCTGTAAATTAATGGTGGTTGTTTTATATAAACCCCAATCCTGGCTGAAAAGTTGATTAATAATTTGCAAATTGATCTTTCCAGAATCATCAACGCCAGTTTCACTATTCAATAAAATGGATGTAATATCAAGCGCATCTTTACGATTGAGCTCAAGAATCTGCGCTTTCGAAAGCAACAACTCCGCCAGGGGAATGGTGACTGGATCGAAGGTTAGTCGATTCTCTAACGGAATCTTATGACACATCTCAAAATCACCCACAACGATATCGACCTTTAAGTCTGTGCCGTTCTGGTAATAGATCTGTCTTTGATCTCCATTTAATAAGTTGAATTGCTTATGCGCAGAATAGCCCGCCCCCGCCATAAAGATTTCAAATTCACGTCTTTGTTTATTCGCGACGATAAAATCCAGATCGGCGTATTCACGTAAAAAAAGCGGATGGTTCTTCTTATTATGCGTTTGGACCGCCAACCCGCCAAATGCGCGGATTTGAATATTTTTTACTTCTGCCGCGTCGATCAGCCGATGCATTTCTTTGATTAGATCAATTTGATTCGTTTCCATTAACTATGCCTGAACAGCCTTCATCCAGACAGGGAATTCAGCCGAGTCCATTTTTTCGACGGCTCGACCCCAACGTTCTGTGGCCCAGCCCCAAAAATCGAAATCAATCGTGGAGATATTTGCCTGAATGGCGGCCCACAACCCCCAGCCTACGTCTGACATGACCATGTTTAATTTCATACGCGCAATTTTATCTGCGGATACTGCCCCAAAGTACGCCAAACAGATTTCGGCGATTTGTTCCTCGTTGAACTGCATTTCCTGGCATGTATTTCCCAATTCAAAGGTCGGGTCGTTGTTGCCGCTGTATTCATAGTCTATTAACCAAAGCTGGTTTCCATCATCAATGTAATTTTCAGCCAGCAGATCATTATTACAAGGCACCGTCGCCAACGGTTTGACAGACATGGCTTTTTCGATCTGCGCGACCGTATCCATTCTTTCGAGATAGCCATCGGGGATCTTGATCTTCCGCTCTTTGCATAAGCCGAGATAATATTCGGTCAGCCGAAACATGTTGAAGTCGAGCAGGAGGCGTTCAGCGGCGTGGAATCGTTTGATCGAGTCGGCCATCCGCTTTGGCATTCCGGGCGCATTCAATGATTCCTTAGACATGGTAATTCCCTGCAAGAATTCCAAGACCATCACGTTATATTCGGGCAAATGATATAAAACTTTTGGACCCACTCCCGCGCGTTCTGCAGTTTTGGAGCTGTGAAATTCATTTTTACGGTCAATCGCGAGCAACTCTGTACCTTCGCCCGCCACGCGGATAAAAAATGCTTTCCCATCCACTTTGACCTTGTAATTCGTATTGGTTAATCCGCCTGAAAGATGTTGAATGGAAATATCTTTCCCTTTCCAATCCTCTATTTTGGCAACGACTTCTTCAATAACTGGCATACATTCTCCGATTTAACAAAAGGTGACAGTCATCTTATGAAGATGACTGTCACCTGACTTTCAGGGATTACTCAACCGGGATTTCAGATGTGATTTTATCGAGGTCAATGCCTTCGCTCTTGCGTTTCAATTTGAAGTAATAATAGATCGCGGCAGCACCAACATAGAATACGAACATCAAAATCATGGATGTTCCATTTTTGTAGCCGTTTGGATTAATGCTATAACCAATGCCGTAAAGTGCATTCGGATCTAAAATCCATTGATAGAGTAAATAGATTAAGAATCCGCTAAAGATTGCACCAGCAACTGAAAT
>JANODZ010000448.1:0-4921 GCA_031412935.1 Anaerolineales bacterium | reverse complement strand
GATTGCCATCGCCTCCGCGCTGGGCGATACGTTGGATGCGGTCTTGCTTGACGCGAGTCAACTTGAGGATGCGTTGAATTTGCTTGAGTCTGATGATGCAGGGCGCGCGGTGTTATTGCCGCTCGTAGCGCAAAATGCCATTTTGCGCTACGAGCCGAATGAAGATTGTCTTGGCGTCGCATCCGAACTTGTCAATGCGCCGGACGAATTGCGCGGCGCGGTGCGTTTGATGTTGGGACAAACTTTAATTGCGCGTGACCGAAATTCAGCCCGCAGATTGATCAAGGATTTGCCGATTCACGCGCGCGTGGTGACCCTGCGCGGAGAAGTGTTCCGCGGCGATGGGCTTGTCATCGCGGGCAAGACCGCTTCATCGTCCGCTTTGAGCAGGCCGCGCCAAAAACGGGAATTCGAATCCGCTTTGAGTGGACTCGTCACCCGTCTGGCTGAATCAAATAATGTAGTCGAGCGATTGTCAAATCAACTTGCGGGCGCACAACACGAATTTGCGCAAGCCGAAATGGATATGCGTGAGGCTCGCGTCAGGTTGGGTGAAAGTCAGGAGACCGAGCAGCAGGCCGGGTTGGAGTCTGAATCGTATCAGCGTCAACTTGAGTGGCAAAAAAACCAGTTGACCCAGTTGGCGGCCGAGGCGCAGGATTCCGCTTCAAATCAACAAAAATTATTTGAGTCCCAATCTGAAGTGGAGCATCTTTCTTCGGAGGCGCAAGCGCGATTCAAAGACATCAACGCCAAGTTAATTGGAATTGGCGCAGATGAGTTACAGGAGCAGGCTGCTTATTGGAGTACTCGTGTTGCCGTGGCTGAGCAAAGTGTGACCACTGCAGGATTTAAAACCGATGAACGGACAAAAGAAATAACGCGGTTTGATTCGCGCCGGGTTGAATTAAGCTCCCGCTTACAGGAAGCCGAAAATTCTTTGAAGGGTCTGGATCTGGAAAAGGCAAGACTGCGTGAAAATGAATCTGGTTTGCATGGCAAGATCGAAGAAATGCGGGTCTTGATCGACCCGGCTGAAAAAGATTTGGAATCAGCCGAACTGGAAGAAAAGCGTTTGCAAGAATCCGAAGCGAATGGGATGCGAATCTTTGCAAATGCAGAGCGTTCGTATGGGCATGTGCAATTGGAGCAAACCCGTAAACAGGAAGCCCTGGATAACCTGCACCAAAAAATAACCGATGATTTTGGCCTGGTGTTGTTTGACTATGCGGCAGATGTTTCCGGTCCGGTGCCCCTGCCATTGGATGGCATGGTGGAGCAATTACCGATCGTGACAGAACTTGCGCCTGAAATCGAAGAACACTTGAATCATCTTCGCGCGCAATTGCGTCGTATGGGGCCGATCAATCCGGATGCGAAAATTGAATACGATCAGGAAAGTGAACGCTATAACTTTATGAAGACTCAAGTGGAGGATCTGCGAAAAGCTGAAGTGGACCTAAAGAAGGTAGTCGCCGAGCTGGATGAGATCACAAAACGGGAATTTGTGCGCACGTTTGACGCGGTGGATAAGCAATTTCGCGAGACCTTTGTGCGTTTATTTGGCGGCGGTTCGGCGCGCCTTGCCTTAACAGATCCTGAAAATCTGGTAGACACCGGCATTGAAATTGAAGCCCGGTTACCCGGCCGCCGTGAGCAGGGCCTGGCATTGCTCTCCGGCGGGGAAAGAAGTTTGACCGCCATTGCGCTGGTGTTCGCATTATTAAAAGTTTCACCCACGCCCGTCTGTGTGATGGATGAAGTGGATGCGATGCTCGATGAAGCCAACGTCGGCCGCTTCCGTGATCTGCTGGTGGAATTAAGCAAGGATACGCAGTTTATTATCATCACGCATAACCGCAATACGGTTCAAGCCGCAGATGTGATCTATGGCATAACGATGGGACGCGATTCGGCCAGTCAGATCATCAGCCTGCGCCTCGATCAAGTCACAGAGGATATGCTGAAAGGCAAATGATGAAAGAATAAGGATGAAGGATGAATTTTTAAAGATGAAGAAAACGCGCAACTCAAATTGAGTTAGAGAGTGTTTCTTAAGTTTAAGCATCACGCAAAATAAGAGCATTTACCACAGAGAGCACGGAGTCCACAGAGGTTTTTTTAGGGTTTTTCTCCGTGATCTCACCTGCACTGCACAAAACGCAGTGCGGTGCAAGTGTAGTGATCTCTGTGGTAAAGAAGCCTTTAAGAAACAGTCTTTTAGGCGTTTTCTTTTAATGGATGTTTGAAAGTGTTTTGGGTTTATTCATCCCTACGCTTTCATCCTTCATCATTGCATTATTTCGGTGTCGCAGTTGCATTCTGCTCAGCTATGGCTGTCTTTTGAGCATCTGCAGATTCGGTCGCCAAAGTAATAAAGTTTGGTTCAAGTGGGACGATTTCCTGCCAGAAGTCAAATGTTTCCACGCCGTATTCTACACGGGCGGTCGCGAGCCAATCTGTGAAGGCTTTTGTTTTTGCGGCTTCAAATTGTTCGGGTGCAAAAGGGCGGTCCTGCTTCACGATCAGTTGGATAATATGATATCCAAACTGGCTTTTTACTGGAGTAAGTGTGATATCACCCGGATTTTCCAATGCGAACGCGGCTGTTTCAAATTCCGGTACCATTGCTCCGCTGCCAAACCAGCCCAGGTCTCCGCCGTTTGCGCCGGAGCCGGTATCAGTAGACAATTCTTTTGCAAGGGTAGCAAAGTCTTCGCCATTCTTTAGTTTTTCAATGATCGCGATCGCCAGGGTTCCGTCAGCCACCAAAATATGGCGCGCCCAAACTTGTTCCTGTGTGCGGGCTACGTCAGCGGTGATCAATTCCCTGAGCTTTTCATCATAGATCTGATTTTCAAAAAACAATTTGTAAACTTCGCCTTCAAAGCCGAGTTTATTTAATCTATCCGTTGAATTACTAACCTGGGTTTGATACCCGTTCAATGTGTAAGGCGTGGCTGTGGGTGTTATCGTGGAAGTTGGCTCAATTGTCGGTATCGTGGTTGATGTGAAAATGATGGTTGGGACGGCAGATCCTTCAAGTGCAGCCGCCGCGAGTGTGACAGTTTCAGTCGCAGCTTCAGGGGTTGATGTGCCTGCGGTCGGCATGGCGCTGGGGATTGGCGTCTGCGTTACAATTTTATATGCATCGGCGGGAGCGTCGGGCATGGTGAATTGTGTCGGAGTTGGTGAAGGTATAGGGGTGCCGCCCGGAAAATAATCGAATCCTCGTTGTTTTGTTTCCTCCAGCTCGGCAGCGCTTACAGTAATTCCTCTTTTAATGGCTTCCTGACGGGTAAGCTCTTCGTTGATCATTTGATCGAGCACACCCTGACCGATATCCAGGGGCGCATTCAAACTGGATTCGATCTGCTGTAATTGTGATGTTACATCCAGCCCGAATTGCGCATATTGCGAATATTGATTGTATTGCCCTAATAATTGCTGGCGTTGCAGGCGTACGCGCGCTTCGAATTGCCCTGCGCTGATCTCAACCTCCCCGACTTTTGCAACGGGCCGCTGGTGTTGGAAATAATTAATATCCAAATATCCATATGACAGCAAAAGCACAACAGCTGTCAAAATGCCAATGAATGAATATAAGATGATCCGGCTTTGTTGCGTCTCGCGTTGAAGGCGGGCAACGTGTTTTTTATGTGAAACGGTTTTCTTGTCCTGTTCGTTGGGCATTTTCGTACTCCTTTATAAACGCAGTCCAATGATTGTTATGCGCTTTTTGATTAACTGACCTTAGGCACTAATCATGATTCCCTAAGCGGAGCGACACTTGCGCCGCTCGCCACTACAGTCCCCGAAGCAGAGCGAGTGGGAGTGCAGGTGAGGGTCTCGTTTTCGGCCAAAACAAGTCAGTTTCAGACAAAAGTAGAGATTCTTCGTCGCTCCTCAGAATGAAACCATGTATTTGATTTTGCATACAGACCATAGTAAAAATCAAAAATCTACTCTTTATTGAGAAATTTTTAACGTAAAAGGAGCAGGACGCTAAGATACAAAAATTTTCTTCGCGACTCTGCGCCTTTGCGTTAAATATGTAAAAATTCTGTAATGCAGCAACTCGATTTATTTATTTAAAATCGGGGCGGGAAAAAAATGTCCCATGCCGCGGGAGTTTTTTCGGCAACTAGGAGCGGCTGTCGTCCAGTGATTTGCCGCTGAAAGGCAGAAATGCCAAATGGCGCGATTGTTTGACAGCCGCCGCCACCACGCGCTGGTGTTTCGCGCAGGCGCCAGTCTGGCGGCGCGGGCGGATCTTGCCTTCTTCGGTTATATATTTACTAAGCAAGTCGGTCTTTTTGTAATCAATGACCAACAACTTATCCGCGCAAAATTGACAAAACTTTGGTTTTGCGAAAAATCTGCGGTCCCCGCCGCCTTCTCCGCCGCCATAACTACGTTCATTTCGATCTTCACTCATGATTTACTCCAAAAACTAAAACGGCTTTCCCGTTTCTGGTGGGAAAACCCTCTAAACACAAAGGACACCAAGTACACAAAGGGGAAAAGAACTTTAATTTCACGGGTTTTACTTAGTGACCTTTGTGTACTTCGTGTTTAAAAAGAGTTATCCGCTAAAACGGAAATTCATCTTCCGCCGTGGCAGACCCATGATCGGCGGAGCTGGGTTCAGCTTCCTGTGGGTGGTTGTTGTTTACATCGCGCCGCTCGCCCAGCATCATCATTTCGTTCGCAACAACTTCCACGCTGGTATGTTTCTGGCCTTCTTTATCATCCCAGCGGCGGGTCTGCAAACGTCCTTCAACAAAAACCTGTTGGCCCTTGACGAGATACTGCTTGCAGATCTCAGCCAGGTTTCCCCACGCCACCACATTGAACCACTCGGTTTCGCTATGGTGTCCTCCATCCGCGCTATTCCACGAACGGCTGACCGCCACAGAGA
>JANODZ010000447.1:0-2268 GCA_031412935.1 Anaerolineales bacterium | reverse complement strand
CAAAGCTGAATTCAAAGCCGATCTCTCCGCTGGTAGTAAGAGGGACGGAATGTTTTCCCGTTTTGTGCCAATTTTCCATAAACTCTCCCTTGATTCAATCAGAACGCAGCCATCCCGCTAGTATGACTAAGACTCAACAATTTCCATGATAGCCGTTGGCCAACTGATGTGTAACCCTATTCCGTGGGGTGTTTCGCACCGTAATATTGACCAGTCGCCCTATTCGCATGGAGATGAAAACTTCATGCCCTGCGCATTTAATAATCCTGTATTCTCTGTTCTCTGTTCCCCACTCTCTGATAAAATCACCCCACGATGGCAAATTGATACCTCATAATCTACTTCACAAAAATGGGACAGCTGTAATATGAATGAAAAATTGGAGCATGTGGATTCATTAAGAGGGATCGCTATTTTAATGGTCATCTTGGTGCATACAGCGCAGTCCGTGCCGGAATTACCGCGCTGGGTGTTGACGATTACAAAATACGGTCAGCTTGGCATACAGCTGTTCTTTGTTGTTTCCGCGATTACCCTTAGTCATTCGGCGGCTCGCAGGCATGAAGAAAAGGACGGGACCAAAAAATATTTTATCCGGCGCTTTTTCAGGATCGCTCCTTTGTATTATCTGGGAATTATCTGGTATTTTTTATTCCGCTCAGCCCCGGCATCCCTGAGCTTGGGGTATTTTCATCCCGCAGGCGGTTACACCCTGATTAATATGCTGGCAAATTTTTCCTTCGTTCATGGGTTCTATCCCCCCGCACATAACTACATCGTCCCCGGCGGTTGGTCGATAGGCACCGAAATGGCTTTTTATTTATGCTTCCCTTTGCTTTTCCTGATGTTTAAGAAAATGAACGAAAGAGGCGCATATCAATTCCTGATCCTTATTGTTTTGACGATAAGTTGCTATTATTTCTTTGAGAGTTGGTATCTATCATGGGCGGGAATTCCGATGGAAAAGAACAAGTTCATTTATTACAACTTGCTAAACCAATTGCCGGTATTCATGCTCGGCATTCTGACGTTTTTCCTCGACCAAAACAATTTGCTTGCAAAAATACCGACCCCAGTAAACCTGCTGCTACTCGGTCTGTTCACATGGATCACTCTCCTTCTATGGCACGCCGATGCGTTTCCTCCAACCCCATTCATGTTTGTTCCGTTCACAGCGGGGCTGACGTTTGTATTCCTTTACAATATTTTCGCAAAAAATAAAATACTAAACTTTTCGATCCTGCGGAGAATTGGGCAGGTCTCCTACTCAATATATATTCTGCATTTCATGTTTGCCTGGTATGGCGCGCAGTATCTAAATCGGTGGCTCGGTGATACTGGAAGACCGATCATTCTGCTTGGATTTTATTACCTTATGTCAACCGTTCTTTCATTTACCCTGGCAATCGTCTCAGAAAAGTTTATTGAAAAGCCCGGTATCAATTTCGGCAAAATGCTGATCCGAAAAATGGAGCGCGCCCAATTGTAATAGGTTCATTGTATTCTCCACTCTCTGATAAAATCACCCCACTATGGCAAATGAATCTCTTGTAATCCACTCCGTGAACAAAGTGGAGCGCTAAAAGCAAAACTCCGAGACAATCTCGGAGGTTTCATCTCAGGTTATTTTGCAACGGTAAACTCTTTCCAATCCAGCCCCAACTGACGAATTGCCGCCCTCAACGTACCAAGTTTCAAATCTTTTGATCCCCAATCTGGTAACGGTGCAATCTTTCCATTTTTGGGATTATGCCAGACACGATGTGACCCTGCTCCACGGCGCGGTAATTCTTCTCAACCGAGCGCTTTCAGTTTCTGATATGCGTCCCTGTATTTCATATAGCTAATACGGTATCGACTAAAAGCGGGGTGTTTTCCTGGGCTGGCTGCAAAACGGACGGTAATGGTCGTTTCAATTCTTTTAATGCTTCGATAATCGCCGCTAAAGCATCATTTGCATTATGCAAAGCATCCTGTACATCTTCGCCTTCGGTAATCAACTCAGGCAAAAGTGGACAAGTAACAACGTAGCCACCTTCGGGCTGCGGCTCCAATACAAGAGATAATTTATAAATCTGGCTCATCTGTTGCTCCTAACTCCATTTTCAGAGTATAGCACAAACCTACCATCCCCCACTCACCACTCTCTGATAAAATCACCCCACTATGGCAAATGAATCCCTCGTAATCTACTCCATGAGCAAAGTGGGACGTCTGATCCCAGCTAGTAACAAAATGATCCTGCGCGATATATCGCTTGGATTTTAT
>JANODZ010000446.1:0-3224 GCA_031412935.1 Anaerolineales bacterium | reverse complement strand
TACGCCATTGCAAGACTCTGTTTGACGTAATGCCCATACGCAGAGGAGGTCACAAAGCCAACGACTTTGTGGTTATGTTTGACGGGCGCATATACGGGAGCGTCTGCGTCAGTGGTGGCCACGCTCAATGTGACGAGTGTTTGCTTTGCGCCTAATTCTTTTTCTTTCAATGCGGCTTCTCTTCCGATAAATTCGCCTTTATCGTAGGCGATGAAATTCTTGAGATACGACATCTCAGGCGTGTAACCTTGTGTGAACTCGGCGTTCCAGATGCCATAGCTTTTTTCGAGTCGCAGACTGTCCAGGGCGCGGTTGCCGATGTTGACGAGTCCCAAATCCTTGCCGGCGTTCATCAGCGCGGCATACAAAGCGGATTGATGACTGACAGGCACGTTAATTTCATAACCAAGTTCGCCTGTTAATGAAATCCGCGCAATCATTGCGTTAGTGCCTACAATATCCATTACACGGCAGGATAAAAATGGAATTGCTTCATTGGACATATCTGCTTTCACAAGCTGAGAGATGATCTTGCGTGAATTCGGACCCGATAACGCGAAGCCCATCCAAGCATCGGAAAGGTTTTTTATCGTCACGCCAGTCGCTGGAATATTTTCATTGAACCAACGCATATGCCATTCCTGCAAATAATAAGAAGCGACGATCCAGAAGCGGTCAGCGGCGAGGCGGCTGATGGTCAGGTCGCCCATCAACTTGCCATTTTGATTCAACATCGGCGCGAGTTTGATGCGTCCCATCTTTGGTAGTTTAGATGTAACTAAATAGTCCAACCATTTTTCTGCACCTGCACCAGAGACTTCATATCTCGCATAGACCGCGCTCTCAAACATCCCCGCCGCCTCTCGAGTGGATTTAACTTCTGCCGCGACAAACTCATGCGCGTTCGAATATTTAAGTGTTGGCTTCTCAATAAAGTTAGTTTGATTCGGCGTAAAGTATTGCGGCGTTTCCATTCCCCATGTGACGCCATACAACGCGCCCGCAGATTTCAATGCATCATAATTCGGTGACATCTTCAATGGTCGTCCCGCGGGCAATTCTTCATTTGGATACGAGATCACAAACCGACGCGCATAAAATTGCGCGGTTTTGGCTTTGAGATAGGAGTCATCCGATGCGAATTTTCCGTAACGGGCAATATCCATCGCAAAGATATCGTGGCCTGGGTCGCCGTGGATCATCCAATTGGCGAGAGTGAGCCCGATTGCGCCGCCTTGTGAGAATCCGCCCATACAGCCGCACGCGACCCAATAATTTTTGAGTCCAGGCACGGGACCGACCAATGGATTTCCATCAGGTGAAAATGTGAACGCGCCATTGACCCATTTGCGAATGCCGATGTTTTGCAGAACAGGGAAGCGCTTGAATCCGATTTCGAGTTCAGGGCTGATGCGGTCAATATCAGGTGGAAGTAATTCCAACCCGTAGTCCCATTCCGCGCCTGCGGTCTTCCAATGCCGCGGATTCTGTTCGTAGACTCCGAGCAGAATACCTTTGCGATTCGGTTGAAGATAGGTGAAGCCTTCGAGGTCGGTAACGGAAATAATTTCACGATCCAGTTTAACCAATTCGGGAATGTCTTCGGTCACAAGATAATGATGCTGCATCGGTGTGACTGGTAAATTAATCCCAACCATGTTCCCAACTTTACGCGCCCATAACCCCGCGGCATTGACAACATGCTCAGCAATGACTGTGCCGTGTTCCGTTATCACTTTCCACTTTCCATTTTCTAAATAATGTAATTCAAACACGCGGTTGTTCAACACAATTTCTCCGCCGCGTTTTTTTGACGCACCTGCATAAGCGTGTGTGGTTCCATGCGGATCCATGTAGCCTTCGAAATCATCATACAAGCCGCCGATGATATCGGTCACATCCACGATCGGGCACATCTCCTGAATCTCTTTTGGCGTGATTAAATGTGTTTCCATGTTCATCGTCTCAAAGCGGGATTTCTCCACCTTGAGCATTTCCCAGCGTTCAGGCGTGGATGCAAGACTGACTCCGCCGGTCATGTGCATCCCGACATTCTGTCCGCTTTCGGCTTCGATTTCTTTATAGAGTCTAATGGTATAGCCTTGAAGAGACGCAATGGTCGGGTCGTCGTTCTGCGCGTGGAATCCGCCCGCGGCGTGCCAGGTGGAGCCAGAGGTCAACTCATTGCGCTCAATTAATAAAACATCCTTCCAGCCAAATTTTACAAGATGGTACAGAACACTCGTGCCGACGATGCCGCCGCCGATAATGACCACCTGATAATGAGACTTCATCTAAATATTCTCCTGATTAAAAATTATATCAAATCGAATACCCATTACCTGCTAAAATTCCTCAACAAAATCTATACCAAAGGAATTTGCATCAAAATTTTTACAATTACTGCAAATTGAATAAGCTACAAAGTGCCGCAGAAGCACCTGGGCTCAATATGAGACCTCTTGCATAAGTGAAAAAAATATTTTCACCGCAGAGGCACAGAGTTCGCTGAGTTTTAGTACTTCTCTGTGCTCTCTGCGACTCTGCGGTAGTCTTTAGGACTTTTGCAAGAGGTCTATAATAATTTTGCCTTCAATTTGTTGAATAATGGTTAGCAATATATGCAACAAGCGGTAGAATAAGACAATCTTTATCGGTTTTCTGTAAAATACTATTTGAGCTTGAGGTTGTGATTAGATGAAATGTCCTAGTTGCCAGGCAAGCAATCCAGACGAAGCAAGGTTTTGCATGAATTGCGGGCAGGCACTCGCGGCGATTATTCATGATACTGATGGGGAAATTCGCGCTACTCGGTTAAAAAGCCAAAGCCTGGATAAATTTATTCCGCGCGAGTTGATGACCAAGTTTGAAGCCGCCCGTGCACAGGATGCGATGGTGGGGGAACGGCGCGTTATCACGATGCTGTTTTGCGATGTGAAAGGGTCAACTGCCGCTGCCGAAAAAGTGGATCCTGAAACCTGGTCGGATATCATGAACGGCATATTCGAATACATGATCCGTCCAGTTTATAAATATGAAGGCACGGTGCCGCGGCTGATGGGCGATGCCATTCTGGCTTTTTTCGGCGCACCGATCGCGCATGAAGATGATCCGCAGCGCGCGGTGTTGGCGGGCTTGGAAATTCAGGAGGGCATCAAAGTGTATGTGGAAGAGATGCGCCTGAAGCATGGACTTGAATTTGGTCTGCGTGTCGGAATTAATAC
>JANODZ010000445.1:0-7074 GCA_031412935.1 Anaerolineales bacterium | reverse complement strand
GGCGATTTGGATAGGAGGTCTGCTGATCGGTCTGACCAGCGCCGTTGGCTTGATCGCCCTCAACAGCATCACCAACGCCCGAGCCACGCTTCGCATCTAATCTGATTCTTGGTCGCTTCCCAATCCTACGACTACCACCCTTCTCCCGGAACAAAAAACGCCTTTACAAAATAGCTATAAATTCGTCTGTGAAAACAGGAACGATGCCTTATAATTGGGGTTATTAACATGACTCACCCTGTTTTAGCGGTGAGAGCGATTTAATTTACTGGAGTATGAATGAAATTACCAAAATTAATACAAGGCGGAATGGGTGTCGCTATTTCCGATTGGCGTTTGGCAAAAACTGTATCACAATTGGGTCAATTGGGAGTCGTATCTGGAACAGGTATCAGCCGGGTGTTTACCAGCCGCCTGATGGACGGCGATTTAAGCGGAAACGTTCGTCGCGCGTTGGAAAAATTCTCACTACCTGAGCCCGTACAGAACATCATCAACCGTTACTATATGCCCGGCGGAAAAGGAGCCAAAACTCCCTATAAGATTCCAGCCGCGTATACCATTAAACCGCCGAGGTTTCTCGATCAGATTACAGCAATCGCCAATTTCGTTGAAGTCTATCTCGCTAAAGAAGGACATACCGGAGTGGTTGGAATCAACCTTTTGGAAAAAGTACAAATGCCAAACCTTGCCTCGCTCTATGGCGCAATGCTGGCCGGGGTGGATGTGGTATTGATGGGCGCCGGTATTCCCACTCAGGTTGCGGGAATATTGGATAAATTGAGTAAACATGAACCCGTCTCATACCGTGTTGATGTGCACGGCGCTGATAAAGATGACGATCATCGTATTCATTTCGATCCGGAGACCATTTTTCCTGGTATTGCAAAACTCGTTGGAAAACTCAAACGACCTAAATTTCTGCCAATCATCTCATCAGTCGTTTTAGCGCAGGCATTAATCAAACGCAGTGAAGGTTCGGTGGATGGATTTGTGATCGAGGGTCCAACTGCAGGCGGCCACAACGCCCCGCCGCGAGGTGTTGTCAACTTGAATGAGAAAGGGGAACCGATCTACGGTGAAAAAGACACCGTTGATCTTGAGAAGATGAAGCTTCTAGGATTACCATTCTGGCTGGCCGGCGGGTACGGAAATCCGAAACAGGTTCAAACCGCATTAGACGCTGGCGCTGCGGGCGTACAAGTAGGGACGGCATTTTCACTTTGTGACGAATCTGGCATGAGAGATGATCTAAAAAAACGTATGATCCAAAAAGTGTTGAACGAAGAAGCGGAGGTCTTCACAAGTCCGCTCACCTCACCAACCGGCTTTCCTTTTAAAGTTGCAAAATTAGAAGGCACGCTCTCCGACCCGCAGGCGTATGGGGTACGGAATCGAATCTGCGATCTCGGTTTTCTTCGAATTCTGTATAAGAGGGACGATGGTTCTGTTGGGTATCGCTGCGCTTCGGAACCTGTTGATATTTTTGTCAAAAAAGGCGGCGTCCTGGAAGATACTGTCAATCGTTCCTGTCTTTGCAACAACTTAACCGCCACGGCCGGCTTTCCGCAAATCCGCAAGGATGGTTATGAGGAACAACCGATTATCACTTCAGGCGATGACCTGGTGGAAGTCGGTCAATTCTTGAAGGAAGGCAAAACCAGTTACTCCGCCGAAGATGTGATCACATATCTTCTCGGCCCTTTCTTAAAACCAAACCTTGCTACTGGATAACAACTTACCCCGAGCTGAATCGAGCAATATATAATTCCTGTAATCAGCCAGAATTGATTACAGGAATTTTTATGCAACCTACTATAAAATATACCTTATATTTACTAATATTATTCGTATTCGGGGTAACCACTGGCATTTCAAAACATTTCAAGACTATTCCACCGGCAGAGATCCTGCCTACAACGGTGCTTAAACCTGCCGCGCCGACTGTAGATCTAAATGTAAATACAAAAGTCCCCCACATCCTGAATCGTATTCTTTTTACCGGAGACATTAACCTTGGTCGCTGTATCGCAAAACGCACTCTTGTGGTGGAAGCCGGCACGAAAAATTATAACTACCCTTTTCAATATGTTGCAGAAAAATTACGGGCTGCTGATATCACCGTCGGTAGTTTGGATGGCTCGCTCTCGGACGAATCTTCACCTATGCCCTGCCCCGACAGTTTTAACTTAATCGGTCCCAGACAGATGGTGGAAGGCCTGCAATTTTCGGGTTTTGATGTGATAACTATCGCGACAAATCATATTAAGGATTGCGGAGAAAAAGGTTTTGATTGTGACAACAGAGCCATCCTCGATACAATAAGAACTCTTACTGAGGCGGGCATCCACCCGGTAGGGGCAGGAAAAAATTTAAGCGAATCGCGTTTGGCGGTTGTCGTCGAACGCAATGGAATTCGATTTGCTTTTTTGGGATTTAACCAATTCGATCAACGAGTCTGGGCGGGAGAACACACTCCCGGCACCGCACCTCTTTCTCAAGCACATATTGATATCATCAAAGCGCAAATTGTTTCTGCCAAACAAATCGCCGACGTGGTAATTGTCCTGCCTCAATGGGGTGTGGAATACGCTGCTGAACCCGAGGATTATGAGCGGAGCTGGGCGAAGGAATTTATCGACGCGGGCGCATCTCTTGTAATCGGCAATGGTCCCCACGTCATTCAACCCGTAGAAGTATTTTCAGGCAAAGCGGTCTTTTTTGCATTGGGAAATTTTGTCTTTGACCAGGAGCAAAGCTTCCGTCGGGAAAGTATTGTTGTTGAAGTGGATTTCAATGGCGCGGAAATCGAAAGTTGGCAGTTACACCCGGTAAGTATTAATTTATATACCTTTCAACCTCATTGGGCGGAAGACGAAGAAGCAGAATATATTTTAGCGAGGGCGCTGGAAAAGTAAATACTGACCCTGTGCTGAAAATATGAATCATCTTTATATCCGATACTTATTAAACCTTCTGCCCGTAGGCGTTCATCATTGTCGCTAATTTCGTCTTAATCTGCTCCCATTCGGTGTCTATAATACTGTAGAGGACGGTGTCACGATACATGCCATTCGGCAGGATCATATGATTGCGAAGGATGCCTTCCTTCTTTGCGCCGATGCGTTCCATCGCTTTTTGTGAACGCTCGTTTCGTAAATCCGCTTTAAGCTGGACCCGGATCGCGCCAAGTTTCTCAAATGCATGGCTCAGTAAAAGATACTTGCATTCAGTATTGACTGCGGTGCGCTGGAAATCAATTCCATACCATGTTCCCCCAATTTCTAGCCCGCGATCCTTGGGCATAATATTCAAATAACGTGTCGCTCCCGCCACTCGACCCGATGCAAGGTGAATCACTACAAAAGGCAGATCGGTCCCTTTTTCTGAGCGAGACATAATATCCAGGACCCAGTCATGCATATCTTCTATAGATTCAATATTGCCGTATACCATAAAGTCCCAAAATTTATGGCCAATACCTATCTCAGCCAAACCCGAGACATGTGCCTCGCTCATTGGCTCAAGCCGAACATGCTTACCGCTTAATACAACAGGTCTTACATCCATTATTTCAACCACTCCGCTTCGTTCTTATCCTGCGAAGGCAGGTAAGGCATCTTTTCGCCATCAATTCCCATAAATTCCGCAAGCGCAGCCTTCATTGCAGTGCGGTCATCCCATAAGTATTCTGTCTTTCCAAAACACATGGATTGCTCATGACCTTTACCGCATGACATAACAATATCTCCTTCAGAGGCAAGGCGTATGGCAAACTTGATCGCTTCGCCTCGATCTGGAATTCGCCAAAACGTCTCCCCTTCACGCCCGCCCTTGGATCTGGCACCTTCCGCCATTTCCTCTAGGATTCCATCCAGAGATTCGGTCCGTGGATCCTCAGCGGTTAATATGGAAATATCCGCCCGCTCAATTGAAGTCTCTGCCATCATGCGGCGCTTTTCCTTGTCCCTTAAACCGGCCGAACCAAAAATAGAAATAACCCTGCCTTTTGTCATTTTTCTTCCGGCATCAAGCGCAACCTTCAAAGCATTGGGTGTATGTGCAAAATCAACGATGGCGGTGAAATTTTGTCCCAAGTCAATTATTTCCATACGACCTGGTATTCCCACCAAAGCTGCAATTCCAAGCGCGGCAATATCATAGTTGATCCCAAGTCCATAAACTGTTGCAGTCAATGCGGCCAGGCAGTTTGAAACGTTGTAAAAACCCGCCAAGCTGCTGTTGATGTCTACACGAAAATCCTTGGCGGCGGCTACAAACTTAATTCCGGATGAATTTATTTGCATATCCACTGCGCGGACATCAGCAGAATCATTCAAACCATAACTTAACTTCCTGGTTTTAATAAATTCATTCAAGAATTCAAACGAACGGTCGTCACGATTAATCACGGCTAATCGTGGATTACCCTGTGGCTTTTCTTCTGTCGTCTCCAAATTTGTAAATAATCTTGCTTTCGCGGCACGATAATTTTCATAACTGCCATGCTCGTCAAAATGTTCGTGTGTAATGTTAGTCACCACGCCAATATCGAATTCACACGCATCAACACGATATTGCGCCCAGCCATGGGAGGTGGTTTCAAGCACAACATGAGTCAATTCCGATTCAACCATTTGCGCGAGATAGCGTTGTACATCATGTGCGTCAGGAGTAGTCACATGAAAACCTGTGTCAAGAATATCTTCGCCGATCAAGGCATTTACAGTGGATATCATGCCGGCTTTGATACCCGCCGCTATCAATATTTTATAAATAAGGTTACTCGTGGTTGTTTTGCCATCCGTGCCGGTTACACCGATCACCGTCAGCTTGCGGGCAGGCCAATTGTAAAACGCAGCTGCCAGCCAGGTCAGGGCTTGACGCGGGTTCTCGAGTCCAATATAAGGGTAAGTCGGATCGTCAATCCGACCTACATCTCCTACAACTGCAACGGCTCCATTTTCAATCGCTTTCTTAATGAAATCATGACCGTCGGTTGCTCCGCCTTTCATCGCAACAAACAGGTGACCAGGCTGAACCGCGCGGCTGTCTATGGAAATTCCCGTGATGTTAATATCAGGCACGTTCGCCATGCGAAAAGGCGGCGGAATTTCAGCAAATATTTTAGTGAGTGATGTATTTAGGATCATATAAGCAAAATGGGTTCTGACGGGTATATCGTCAAAACCCATTCTTTACCTACTAATTTTCGGATTAGGCAGGTTGTGCTTCCGCCGATTTTGATTTGGTCATTTTGGTTTTGAGCATCTTCAAACGGAAGGTTTCTTCGCGTTCGCGTTCTTCGAGTGAGCTGACGATGAACTCAACCGTCTTCTCATATTGTGGGATGAAAATATGTTGTAACGCATTAACGCGGCGTTGAGTTTTACGCAACTCATTTGCCAGGCGCCACACAGCAGCGGTCAGCATGGAGAGCTGTGGGACTCGTAATAACACTTCACGAAAGGCGGAGCTGGCTTCGTCCAGCACGGCCGCGGTATCGCCCGGGCTGTATAAAAGTTTTGGCGGCTCGCCACGCGCTTCGATCTGCGGAATCGGCACTCCCATGATGCCTCGCAAGCGGAGGTGGACTTCCACCGTTTTGTTAACAGCAAGCGCCGCCCATTCCACATGATCGCTGCCCATCACGAGACGGGCTTGCTCCATCGCGTTATATGCGATCTCGAGCAACGCCCAGACTTCTTTTTGAAGTAAATCTGCTTCCTTTGCAACGCGAACGAGCTCACCGGTGAGTGCCTGTCGTTTGCGATCAAGGATCTCATACCCTTCGCGCGCGAAGCGCAGATCCTTTTTAATACGGATCAGATTCGTGCGGGTAGGGGCAACATTAATTTGCGGCATCGTCGCCTTTGTAAAATTGTGCGATCTCATCCAATGTCACGCGCGTGAGTTCCTGCTTCGGCAGCATCGAGAGTAGCTTCCAGCCAATTTCAAGCGTCCGTTCGATGGTGCGGTTTTCA
This sequence comes from Anaerolineales bacterium, assembly GCA_031412935.1. Lineage (GTDB taxonomy): Bacteria > Chloroflexota > Anaerolineae > Anaerolineales > Villigracilaceae > Villigracilis. The sequence continues at coordinate 1,090 of JANODZ010000445.1, read as the reverse complement.
GTGAAACCCTGGTTGACAAACTCACGCTCGAATGCGCGGCCAAACTTTAGGTAACGCTGATCTACATCGCTTAATTCTTCTTCGCCGATGACGGAGGCCAGCGCGCGCACATCCTGTGTTTTTGCATAAGCGGCATAAAGTTGAGCGCCCCAGCGCGGATGATCGTCGCGTGTGCGTCCCTTGCCGATACCGTCCTTCATGAGACGGGAGAGGCTTGGCAAAACGGTCACAGGCGGATACACGCCGGCAAAATTTAATTCACGTCCCAGCACGATCTGTCCTTCGGTAATGTAACCGGTCAGGTCCGGCATTGGATGCGTAATGTCATCATTGGGCATGGTCAGGATCGGGATCTGCGTAATCGAGCCCTCGCTGGTACGGATACGTCCGGTGCGTTCGTACAACGACGCCAGATCACTATACAAATAACCAGGATAACCTTTTCGGCTGGGGACTTCGCCGCGCACGTTTGAAATCTGGCGCAGGGCTTCGCCATAATTTGTCAGATCGGTTAGTACTACAAGCACATGCATACCGCGTTCGTATGCGAGATATTCAGCGAGAGTCAATGCGGCGCGCGGGGTTACAATACGCTCCACCGGGGGGTCATCGGCCAGGTTGAGGAACATCGCCACGCGGGTCAACGCTCCGCTCTCGGTGAAGGATCGGCGGAAATAATCTGCCACATCGTTCTTCACACCCATCGCGGCAAACACGATGGCGAATTGTTCGCCCTCGGTTTGAGATGCGCCGGCGACCCGGCCAAGAGTCGCTTGACGAACGATCTGCGCCGTCAATTGGTCATGCGGCAAGCCTGCCCCGGAAAAGAGCGGCAGTTTTTGTCCACGCAGGAGGGTGTTCAATCCATCAATCGAAGAAATGCCTGTTTGAATATAATCACGCGGATAAACACGCGCAGTGGGGTTAATCGGCTGACCGTTCACGTCTGCGTAATGATCTGCCAACGGTTCAGGCCCACCGTCAATCGGATTGCCCAAACCATCAAAGATACGCCCGAGCATTTCCTCGGCAACCGGCATATTCAGGGTTGTGCCAAGGAAGCGGACACGCGTTCCATCAATAGACAAGC
>JANODZ010000444.1:0-2017 GCA_031412935.1 Anaerolineales bacterium | reverse complement strand
GCCAGCCCTGCGAGGGCCAGACCCGAAAAAGCCAACAGGGTTGACCCTGCTTGAGATGAAAGAGCAGGCCCAAGGTCAGATTGGAGGCGAATGGCGAAGAGAATCATTATCATTCCGCTGAGGATAAATGTCGCGGTCATCACGAATCCATATTTGCCAAGGGCCAGTCCGCTCGGCCAGTCAAAAGCCGGGGCGTTGACGGGATGCCAGCCGAGACTGCGCATAAAATCATATTGAAGGATGGTAAGTACAATCAGTACGGTCGCAAAAAGAATCGGGCCGAGCAGGAGGATGCGTTTCACAGGTTAATGATAACAGCCCCGCGGATGAGGGGCTGTTAATTTTTTATTTAATATTCAGGGCTGGAATTGTTCTAGCTGCGATTCCGATCCCTGCCGCCGCGATTTCGATCTCCGCGTGGACGATCTTCAGGAGGGCGGGCAACATTGACAGTGATGGCGCGTTCCATGAAATTTTGACCATTGAACATGCTAATGGCCTTTTGCGCCTCATCATTGGTTGCCATTTCGACGAAACCAAAGCCTTTGGCGCGCCCCGTTGCGCGGTCTTTGATCAATGCCACAGAGGTAACGGTTCCAGCCTGACTGAAGTGGGCTTTGAGATCATCTTCAGATGCGGCGTATGATAGGTTGCCTACATATAACTTGTTTTCCATCTCTTCTCCAAATGATTCATCATCCAGCCTGAACGATTTGTAAAGTTTATCATGGATTAATATTTTGTGAAAAGAATTTTGGAGGAGATTAACTTGTTATCTGCCCCAGCCGCCGGGCAGTCTTGCCACCCCGATAAAAACGATGATGAGCACATCCAGGATGACGAATAATGAATTTCGGAAGCGAATTTTATTTTCAGAATTCTTCCAAAGGACGTGCAGGTGAGCGGCCCCGGCCGCGATGATCATGGTAATTGCATGTTCAATGCGGTAGGTTGGAAAGCCCGTTTTTGCGACGCCATCCCAAATTAAATATACAAGGCCAAGTGTGGCTTGCAGATCCATCAAACTGCTGAACCCAGAGGCCAGACGGTGATCTATGTTTTCAAAAGCGCCGCCACGCCGCCACCCGAGAAAAAATTTAACGATTGTGACAAGGGCTGCGATTAGGATCAGCCAGCGCAGGTAGGAGTGCACGATCAATAGAATACTCATGGTGATTCTCCGATTCTGTGATTTGAAGATGTTAATCCAAATTATACAACAATACAGTTCATCCTTTATAATTTGCTGAATGGGTATTTTTCATCAACCGCAATATTTGGAGGCTAAATGGCTTATACAACAATTCTTACAGAAAATCGCGGACGCGTAGGCGTTGTGACGCTTAATCGTCCGCAGGTGATGAATGCTTTCAACACATTGATGTTGACCGAGTTGTTCGGTGCGCTCGAAGCTTTTGATAAGGATGATAATGTCGGAGTGGTGGTAGTGACCGGAAACGAGAAAGCTTTTGCCGCTGGTGCGGATATCAAGGAGATGGCGGATTCCTCTCCCTTTGATATGATCACCCAGGGGCGGGTGGAATTGTGGGACCGTATTCGCAGGATTAAGAAAGTTGTGATCGCCGCGGTCTCTGGCTGGGCCTTGGGCGGCGGGTGTGAATTTTCCATATCCTGCGACATGATCATCGCATCTGAAAGTGCAAAATTTGGTCAGCCTGAAATTACCATTGGCGTTACACCCGGCGGCGGCGGCACGCAGCGCCTCGCACGTTTGCTTGGTAAGCAGCTGACGATGGAAATGATCATCAACAATCGCACCCTGACTGCGGCTGAAGCGCTCCATTTTGGATTGGTCAACCGCGTTGTGCCCGTGGATGGGTATTTGAATGCAGCAGTTGCATTTGCTGATGAGATCGCAGCGCGCGCGCCATTGGCTGTGCGCATGGCAAAGGACTCGGTTAATGCCGCATTTGAAACCACGCTGGCCGAGGGTTTGAAAGCAGAGAAGCGTAATTTTTATCCGCTGTTTTCGACGGAAGATCAAAAAGAGGGAATG
>JANODZ010000443.1:0-3997 GCA_031412935.1 Anaerolineales bacterium | reverse complement strand
GCCCAGCGCCACGTGCAAGACATCCCTGTGCCGCAGTCCGGCGTCCACGCCGATCTGCACGAGACACGCCGTCTTTCCGACGCCGGGCCGGGCCAGGATCACCCCGACGTTTTTTGTACTTTGGCGGCGAAGCAATCTCCTCATGGTGTTGGGGATTGCTTCGGGCAGACCTGCCCCTAATGCAAAGAGCCGATGTGGCGGGCGCTGCCAGGGAGAGCAAGGTCGCCCTCGCAATGACGAATTAAAAAACACACAGCCAAGGCTTCCGACCCTTTCAGGTTGGCCCTCGGCTGTGGAAAATGTCTGGGTTGATTGAGCAGGCTCCAGCGCCGCAGGATGCGGGTGGAGATCAAGCAATTTTTGTGACGGGTTATTAAGTCACGTTCGGCACGGAATATGGCGTGAAGCCAGAATTATTAATAATGTTATTCAAATTGACTTCACAAATTAACTCCCAAATCGGGAGAGTGCGCGAATTTCCAGTCAGTTTCATGGTAGGCCGAGAACGGCGGAAGTTACTAATCAAATCCTTACGGATTTCCTGCCGCACACTCCTAATTTTCAGGAACTTCTTGCGACATTTCGTAATTATACATGAATTTCAGGAATTATCCTTTCAATGAAAGGAAATTGCCTGACGGTTGGCGTTAGAGAGTGTTTCTTAAGTCCAAGCATCACGCAAAACAAGAGCATTTACCACAAAGAACACAGAGTCCACAGAGGTTTTTTTTAGGTTTTTTCTCCGTGACCTTAGTGATCTCTATGGTGAAAAAGCCTTTAAGAAAAAGTCTCTTAACTTAGAAGGCGGGCGTGGATTGATCTTTAGGCGCCGCGGCTTCGCGGTCTCATATCCTAAATCGTTTCGTCTTAACGCCAACGAGTAAACAACGATTTTCAGGTAATACTAAACTTTACTTTAGCCTTTGCCCTATTCCACAAATCGATACTTGATTAAAGTCCACACTGCTTCAAAGGCATCGTGTAACTTGATCTTCTTACCCTGCGTGTAATCACGCGGATTAAAAGTAATCGGTACTTCATATATTCTGAAGTTGCGTTTGAGTATTTTAGCGGTGAACTCGGGCTCAAAGTCAAAGCTATTGGCGTGCAAGACCATTCCATTAAGAACCTCACGCCGAAACACCTTGTAGCCTGTTTCCATGTCTGTCAGGATCGTATTGTATAAAATATTTGTCATTAAGGTCAACATTCTGTTTGCCACCATGTGCCAGAACATAGCTACTCGATGTGAGCCGCCTAGAAAGCGCGAACCATAAACCACATCTGCGATGCCCTCCTTGATCGGCGCGAGTAATTTTTTGTAATCGCGCGGGTCGTATTCCAGGTCGGCATCTTGAATTAGGAGTACATCCCCTTTTGCGGCAGCCATGCCCGTGCGTACTGCCGCGCCTTTGCCTTTATTGGTTTCATGCAGGATGACACGCACACCTTTTTTGCCGTCTAGTTTTTTCAATACAGCGCGTGTGCCGTCGCTTGAGCCATCGTCAACCACGATAATCTCATGCATCAACTTTTGGGCTTGCACGCGTTTTAAAATGACCTGGATACTTTCAACTTCATTATAAACAGGGATTATGACTGATAGTTTCATATGAGTTGGATTATAAACGAAAAGAAGTATAATCAGATTGAATACTCTCATACTCCACACAAAATTGGATGACGTACCCATGACAATGCAAAACCCAACACCCGCCGGCGGATTTTCGCCTGGGCCGATCAACAGTGTTGATGATACCGGTCTTTCGCCCCTTTGGCTGCAAGACCTGGTTCTCAAAGTCTTATATTTCCGCGGCTATTTAACCGGTCACAAGATTGCAGAAGAGATCACCTTGCCGCTGGCAGGGGTTACAGATCAACTGTTAACCACTTTAAAGACCGAAAAATTTATTGAAGTAAAGTCTTCGCAGGGCGGCGGTCTGGGCGAAGGCGGATACACGTATGGAATCACCAGCGCCGGTATCCTCCGGGCGCGCGAAGCCCTCGATCGCAGTCAATATGCCGGCCCGGCCCCGGTGCCGTTTGCGGTTTATAACGAAGCCATTCGCCGTCAAAAAAGCGGGCGGCTGAGCGTAACCTCGCGCACCATGCGTCAGCTCCTTTCTCAAATGGTTATTTCCGAATCAATATTTCAAAGGCTGGGACCAGCGCTCAATTCAGGTTCATCTATATTCATGTATGGACCTCCGGGAAATGGCAAGACCAGCATCGCCCGCGCTTTTGGAAATCTGGTGCTTAGCCAAAATATGTACATTCCGTACGCATTGTATTTGGATGGACAGGTTATCAAAGTATATGATGCGGTCAGCCACAGTCTTGCATCTGAAAACGACGCAGGCTCTACCAGCACTCCGGGCGGCACCAGTAACTTGCGAAACAATCCACGCCGCGATCCACGCTGGGTAAAGATCCGCAGGCCGTTCATTATGGTGGGCGGTGAATTGACCCTTGAAGGTCTGGACCTGGTTTTTGACGATACAACCAAATTCTATGAAGCGCCTTTTCAAGTAAAGGCTAATGGCGGTATTTTATTGATCGACGACTTTGGCCGCCAACAGGTCCGTCCGCGTGACCTGCTCAATCGCTGGATTGTTCCGCTTGAAAACCGGGTTGATTATTTGCGATTGCATACCGGCCGCAAAGTGGAAGTCCCTTTCGATGTCTTGATCGTCTTCTCCACCAACCTGCCCCCGAAAGACCTCGTGGATGAAGCTTTCCTCCGTCGACTTCGGCATAAGATTGAGATCGGCGATCCATCGTTTGAAGATTATCGCGAGATTTTTAAACGCGTCGCTCAGGATAAACGAGTGGAATATAACGATCAAGGCCTGGCCTATCTTTTACAGGAATGGTACATCAAACGCAATCGCAAACTGCGCGCTTCGCATCCGCGTGATCTGTGCGATCAGATCCTCGATATATCATCATACCTTTCCGTTCCCCCCACGATGTCGCGTGAAATGATAGACAACGCCGGCAAAGCTTATTTTGTAGATCTATAACCGCTCCACGTTTGGTGGTCGAAGCGGACGAAAGTCCGCGCCGAAACAACCCCGAGGCTGCTTCCGATGATTGAACATTTTCCCCGCCCCGTCATTTTCGCGCATCGCGGTGACTGTGCCCATGCACCCGAGAATACCCTGCCATCTTTTCAACAAGCCCTGCAAAAAGGCGCAGATGGCGTGGAGCTCGATGCAAAGCTCACCGCGGATGGACACGTGGTTGTCATTCATGATTCCACAGTCGATCGCACCACGGATGGCAAAGGCCGCGTGGCGGCACTGGCGCTTGAAGGAATCCGAAAACTGGATGCAGGCCGATGGTTCAACGATAAATTTAGCGGCACAAAAATCCCTTTGCTCGAAGAAGTATTTGAAACGGTCGGCCGCGATAAATTGATCAATATTGAATTGACCAATTATTCCTCGCCGCGTGATGGCCTGGTGGTTAAGGTATCTGAGTTGATCAAACGGCATGGCAATCAGGAGCAGATCCTTTTCTCATCCTTCTTTCCATCCAATTTAAAGATTGCCGCACAGATTTTGCCCGAAGTTCCGCGCGCCTTGCTGGCCATGCCCGGGCTGATCGGTTTGTGGGCGCGATCATTTGGTTTTATGTTTGGTAATTACCAGGCCATACATGCGCATATTTCCAACATAAGCAGGGAACAAATACAACGCGCACATCGGGTCAAACGCCGCGTGCATGTCTGGACGGTGAACACACCTGCGCAGATAAATCAACTTAAGGCCTGGGGCGTGGATGGCTTCTTTACGGACGATCCGCAGGCAGCCGTGCACTCCCTCGGGCGGGGCGGATGAAAACGTCCGAATACCGGAAACAGGCTGGGGCGGGAATGAAACGAATATCCACAAGGCGTCGTTTATCAAGCGGCGTCTGTTTTATCTATGCCAACATTAAAGTAGCCTAATGAGATTAATTCGATTCCTGGTTTTGATAATTTTTATAGCCGCCC
>JANODZ010000442.1:0-3457 GCA_031412935.1 Anaerolineales bacterium | reverse complement strand
TACTGGCGATATGACGGTTTCCTCTTTGGCTGAGTTGTCTTTTCAAGAATTATCGAGCAGGGATAGAAGAGCGCTCTATGTCTCCAACCCTTAAAAAATATGCATTGATCTTTTGGTTCCTGTTGGCCGGCATAATCATTTTTGGAAATAATCAGAGCCTGCCGACGGCTCCTATGATTCCCATTGCGGCGATATCGTTCACGCCCACTTTAACGCCCGCGTTTGTTCCTGAAAAGATTTCTTTTGAAGATAGCCCACTCAAAGATTCGATCAGCGCTGCGGGTGATTACTTGGTGCGCCAGCAGCTTGTAAACGGTGAGCTGCCCTATCAAGTTGATTTTATGACCGGCGAAAGATCATATTCCCCTTCGCACGTCCGCCTGATGGCGGGGACTGGCGCACTTTTTACTGTCTGCAGGGTTTCAGGAGACTTAAAATTTTGCAACGCCGGCGACCTCGCGCTTAACCATTATTTGGAACTACTTGTAAACGAGCCCGAGCATTTTAAAGGGACATGTCTTTATACAGAAGGAATTTGTCAATTGGGCGGCGCCGCGCTGACAGTGGATGCCATCTATAAACGCTGGCAAGCCACCAGCCGATTTTTTCTGTATGACCGCAACCTGCTGAATACCGCCATTGACCTGGGTTACTTCATCGTTTCCATGCGGAAGCCTGAGGGCGGCTTTTATCATTCGTTTGATCCGCACTTTGGCGGCACAGTCGACCCTGATTTTTTTGTGGCCTATTCTTCCAGTGAAGGTTTACTTGCATTGACTCAACTCTATGAAATGACAGGCAACAGCTTTTGGCTGACCCAGGCGCGTGAAGTAAACGCATTCATGATTACACAGCCTGTTACAGAAGATCAGTGGCATGGGGCTGCCTTTCGTATGCTGGCAAAGCTGGATAACCTAACAAAAGCAGACATGGATTATGCAAAACAAATCGCAGAGGTTGTCATTGCGGGTGAAGTCCGCTCGCTCCACCCAACCCATACCAGCATTTCAACCGCCACAAAGATCGAGGCGCTGGCAGCGCTTGCGCAGGCATTCCAGCTTTCAGGCGCAGAGCATGTTTGGCTTGACCCCGAAATTCGCACATTCATCACTTTTGTAAGGGCGCGGCAACTGCCCGATAATAATTGCGCTTGGGACATCAATGATGATATGATATTACGCTACGACGGAAGTATATTCAGCAGCTGCGAGGACCCAAGCATCCGCATTGATGGTTTACAATACTGGATAAACGGAGTTACCGCGTATTTGGAATATGATAGTATGATTGGGTTGAAGTAGATGGATAAGAAAATGTTGTTCCATGGAGATTGCCTGGCCGGCCAGGCACACGAGCGCCGGCGCGCAACGTCATAAGTTTAACAGAATGGAAATGGAGAAAAGTATGAGTATTGGAAAATTAAAATGGCAAACCATTGTTTCAAAATATGCCTTTCCTGAAACATGGCGCAGTTTGTGGCAGGTGGTTAATTCAGTGATTCCATTTTTTGTATTATGGTATCTTGCGTACCGCAGCCTCGAGGTTGGTTACTGGCTTACCCTTCCCATCACCGTCCTCGCGGCGGGTTTCATGGTGCGTATGTTCATCATCTTTCACGATTGTTGTCACGGCTCATTTTTCAGAACGGCGCTTGCCAATGATCGTTTGGGGTTATTGCTCGGCGCCGCAGTCTGGACCCCATACTTTGAATGGAAGCATACCCATGCCGTTCATCATGCCACCGCCGGTGATCTTGACCGCCGCGGCGTCGGCGATGTGTACACCATGACCGTCGAAGAATACCTCGCCTCTTCCTGGTATAAAAAGATCGGCTATCGCATTATGCGCAGCCCGCTGATCCTGTTCACCATTGGGGCAACGATCGTGTTCACATTAACACACCGCTTCTGGAACGCAGACTCAGGCAAGCGCGAGCGCAACAGCGTGGTTTGGACGAACATTACCCTCTTTGCCTTTGTGGGTTGGACGATCTATAAAATTGGCTGGCAGGCTTATTTACTGATTGAATTGCCCATTTTGCTGATGGCTTGCGGCGCAGGCGTCTGGCTATTTTACGTGCAGCATAATTTTGAGCCTACGTATTGGGAACGCCATAAAAATTGGGAATTCTTCAAGGCGGGCATGGATGGAAGTTCATTTTATAAACTCCCCAAAGTTCTGCAATGGTTCTCCGGCAATATTGGCTTCCATCACATTCATCATCTCAGCCCGAAAATTCCCAATTACAAATTGGAACAATGCCATAAAGAGAATCCGCTCTTTCAGATCGAGCCGATCACTTTCCGCGACAGCTTGAAATCTTTATACTTTAGGCTGTGGGACGAGAAGGAAAAAATGCTGGTAGGCTGGCGCGCGGTTAAAAAATATAAAATGAAAACGCAAACAGATAAGATGTAAATAAAAATGGACTGGCGCACAAGCCAGTCCATTTTTATTTATTCTTTCTTTAGTTCATCCAGTCGTATCTTTAATTGTTTCTGTATCTCAGCATATTCAGGTTGATCTGCAACATTTTCCAATTCATAAGGATCCTGTGTGAGATCATAAAGTTCTTTTTCGCCTGTTGTATATTCCACATACTTCCATTCCGCGGTTCGAACCGCGGAAAATTCGGGGATCTTCGAACCAATGCCGTCTTCGGTCGGCCAATGTTCAAAAAGCAGAGCGTCACGCCATGTTGTCGCAGTGTTATTCAGCAAAGGAAGCAAACTCACGCCATCCACGGATGAAGGCGCGGAAATTCCAGCGAGTTCTGCAAAGGTTGGCGCAAGATCAATATTCGCGGCGAAGCGAGTCTCGTTGCGGGCTGGGAACATCCCCGGCGCATACATAATAAACGGCACGCGGATACAACTTTCATAAGCGCAATTTTTTGTCAGCCCAAAGCCATGATCGCCAACGGTCAAGCCGTTGTCTGAAAGGAAAACAATAATTGTCTTTTCACTCAATCCTGTTTTATTTAATGCGTTCAAAATGGAAGCCACACCATCGTCTACAGATAGCAGGGAACGCAGGATCTGTTTGTAGGTGATATCTATCTTTTCAACCGAGATGGAATTTAAGTCCTGTAAATATTGAGGTTTATCGCTTCGGTCTGCTTCCATAAAACCTGGGTTCCGATATGGCTCAGCCTGCAATGCCGAGTTTGCACGGAATTGCTCATCATGCCTCTCTGCCCAAAAATATGGCGAGTGCGGGTTGTAATATCCAACCAGCATAAAGAAAGGTTCATCCTTTGATGAAGCAATGAAATCAACTGCGTTGCGCGTGGTTACATCTGTGCTGAAATCTTCGGGCGCTTCCCCATACTTCACCACTTTCCCATTCACAGACATATTATAGTTATTGAATTCCGCATCAAGTAATGCTGCCCAATCATCCCAGCCTGGCGGCACATACCCATAAGGGGTAATCTCTTCGTAGGCGTTTAAATATT
>JANODZ010000441.1:0-1881 GCA_031412935.1 Anaerolineales bacterium | reverse complement strand
CGAGGAATGGCGTGTGATCATCTATCATGCTGAATTTTTCTTCGTTGATAAATTGTTTGCTGTACCCAAGTTTTGCGGCCGTGGACCAGATCTCCGTGCGGATCTTTTTGTCGGAATTCCGCTCGAGGTAGATGTTCAAATCTGCATCGCCGATCATATCCACGATGACAACTGCTTCAGGCCGAACGGGAATTTCCTCGGCGAAGGCGCGAGAACCTAAGATCCAGTCCCAGCCTTCGATGCGGCCATTATCCTCGGCGTCGAAGAAGACCAGCCAAACGGGCACGCTATTTTTTGGTAATGAGCGCGCGAGTTCAAGCAAAACGGCCACGCCTGAGGCGCTGTCATTTGCGCCGGGGGACAGGTTCAGCTTGTTTGGTGAGATCTGGGTCGTTGTCAGCGATCATGCGCGTGTCGTAATGTGCGCCGAGGATGATCTGCGGAGATTCATCTTTTCGTTTGGCGATGATATTGTAAATGGGATGCCCCAATCGTTCTGTTACCTGAACTTCAACCACCCAGCCAGCGGACTCCAGCTCTGAGCGAATCCACTCGCGGATTTTTGCGTGCCCATCAGTGCCAGGAATCCGTGGACCGAAATCCACTTGCGTTTGCACATCCGCATAAGCGTGGGAGCTGTTGAAGGACGCTGAATCAGGCTGACGGTTACCCACAGGGGGCTGCGCCACATAGGATGCGATGTACCAGCCTGCAACCAAAGCCAGGAGAGCGAAGATCAAAGTTAAATAAATTGTTGCAGTGCGTTTGGTCATGTTTTTTTATCCATAGCATGAGATTGAAAAGCGTTCACCACGGAGAACACAGAGAGCACGGAGATTCTTTAAAGGGTTTTCTCAGTGAACTCACCTGCACTGCGCTAAACGCAGTGCGGTGCAAGTGTCGTGGTCTCTGTGGTAAGAAGCTCTTCACAATATTCTTTCAGCGCATTCGCGGCGCGATCGGCATACAGTTGACCGCGTTCGCGCTTGCCTGTTTTTTTATCAAGGGCAAGCAGGGGTAGAATGCCGAAGTTGGCTTTCATGGGTTGAAAATCTTTCAGGCTGGCGTGGGTGATGTAATGGCAGAGCGCGCCGAGCATGGTTTCATTGGGGAGGGTAATGAGAGTTTGGCTCTGAAGCAAACGCGCGGCGTTGATGCCCGCCAACAGACCGGTGGCAATGTTGCCCATGTAGCCTTCGACGCCGGTGATCTGACCCGCGAAAAAGAGATCGTCGCGCGTGATGTGCTGCAGTGTGGGGCGTAAAAGTTTTGGCGATGCGATAAATGTATTGCGATGCGATAAATGTATTGCGATGCATTTGACCGAAGCGCTCGAACTCAGCATTTTCCAAACCAGGGATCATGCGCAAGACACGTTTTTGTTCGGGGAATTTTAAATTGGTTTGAAAGCCAACCAGATTATAAAGACTGCCCGCGAGATTATCCTGACGAAGCTGCACCACCGCGAAGGGACGTTTACCCGCAGGGGAGCGCGGGTCATGCAGACCGACGGGCCGCATGGGACCGAAGGCCAGTGAATCAGTTCCGCGCCCGGCGATGATTTCAATCGGCAGGCAGCCCTCAAAGAACGCGCCGGCTTTCACGCCTGAAAGTATTGCATCTTCAAATGAACGCAGTTCGATGCGCTCGGCGTTTTGTAAAGCATTTACAAATGAATAATATTTATCCCGCGTGAAGGGACAGTTGATGTAATCGCCTTCCTCCTGATCGCCTTTGCCATAACGCGAGGCGCGGAAAGCAATTTCCATATTGATCGAATCAGCGTGGACGATCGGGGCAATCGCGTCAAAGAAAAATAAATGTTCCTCGCCGCTCAGGTTGGCGATGGATTGCGACAAGCTATCCGAGGTTAGAGGTCCG
>JANODZ010000440.1:0-5466 GCA_031412935.1 Anaerolineales bacterium | reverse complement strand
GCCACCGTCACAAGCGAGTGGCCGATTTTCTTTTCCGCGACCAGCCGGGGCAGATCAGCCACGGGCACGAGGCGCGTGATCAAGTCTTCACCGGAATCAAACTCCACCGGATGCACCAGGGTGCAATCCTCGACCAGCACGGTGTAACAGGTGTTGTTCATGATGGCCGGGTTCGGGAAAATCTCCCCCAGAATAACTTGGATTGCTCTTCCAGTGGCTTGAATCCAAAAGCTTCCTGACAGGTATTATCCACCGCGAAAAGCGCCTTCAATGGGTAATATTTTTTATCTTTGACAGGCGACCCTGCCTCTTCTTCCTTGAAACGATCGACATAATCCAGCTTTGTAACATCCTTTAATCCCGCATCTGAAATTACACCCAGCATGAACACCGTGCCGGACCATGATTTCTTAAATGCAAATTGCAGGGTGGCTTCCGCCCCGGCATTCGAACGGATCCAGGCCATATCCGGGTCGGCATCCCCGGCGCCGCCATTAAAGATCTGTGTTTCATAGCCATCTGCGTCAAACGGCGCGTCAGATTTATCAGGCGAAAGGCCGGCAGTGTTGTGATCTTTATCGGCATAGATTTTAACATTGGCTGTATCCCACGCAGGTGTATAGGGTGGTTGTGCCCAAATAATGAAGTCACCAAATCCATCGTGATTGGTGTCAATCTCCACGCCATAATTAATACCCAGGGAATTATTCGGGTCGTTGCCGATTAATTTTATCGAAACGTAAAACCAAACCTCATCCTGGCTGACCGAAAACCTGACAATATCGAGATCGGAGACATAAGTCATATCCTGCAGGAATGGCCGCTCCAATCGATTAATATTATATGAATCCCCATAAGGCGCGCGCTTCTCTGAAGCAGTACCGGATGATTCTACATCATAGATCAATGAACCCGCTGCGGGAGAAGTGGATGGCGTTAGACTATGAACAACGGCAACTGTAGCAGATGCAATAGGCGCTTCTGTGACGATGGGCGCTGAAGTTGCAACTGGTAAATCCTGAGGCTGTGCTCCTGCTGGCATATTACACGCGAGAATAGTAATAATAACGATAGCAAAAAAAATATACGAACGATTATTTTTAATCATCACACTCTCCTTTTACCTTATTATCCTACTATTTCCTTTAATATCCAAGATGCCAAATGGGGGATTAATAACGTCCTCGATTTGTCGATGACGATCAAATCTGCCGATTTGGCTTTCTTCTTCGTGTCTCTGGGATTTATTTTTATTAACGTCAATAATGGATAAGGACTTATCACCGCAGAGCCGTAGAGTTTTATCTCCGCGTTTTCTGCATCTCTGCGGTTATCAAGGCCTGGCTTTGATGCATTATTGGCTTATTCATTACTTATGATTATTACCTATTTCATCCAGCCTTATAAGCGGTCTTCGCGACTTTAGTTTTTACCTTTGCCTTTGCTGGTACGTGATGCTTTAGCGCCGCATGAGCCGCCGCCAAACGCGCGATCGGCACGCGAAACGGAGAACATGAAACATAGTTATTGCCGATCATGTGACAGAATTCAATCGAGTCCGGGTCGCCGCCATGTTCACCGCAAATGCCGACTTCAAGGTTTGGGCGGGTCTTGCGGCCTTCGGAAATTGCCCATTGCATGAGAGTACCGACACCATGACGGTCAATTGTTTGGAAGGGATTCTTTAAGAGAATGCCCTGCTCCTGGTAGGTAATTAGGAAGTTTCTCTCAGCATCGTCGCGTGAGTAGCCATAGGTCATTTGTGTAAGATCGTTCGTGCCGAAAGAAAAGAACTCGGCGTCGCGGGCTACATCTGCCGCGGTGATTGCCGCGCGTGGAATTTCGATCATCGATCCAAACTTGTATTCAAATTTGATTTTCTTTTCACCCATTACCGCTGCGGCGATACGTACAAGGCGGGGCTGAATCCAATCTAACTCTTTGACTGTCCCTGTAAGCGGGATCATCACTTCGGGTTTCACCACGATTCCACGCAACGCGCAGTCTGCAGCGGCTTCAAAGATTGCACGCACCTGCATCTCAACGATCTCAGGCATGACAATGCTCAAACGTACGCCGCGCAAGCCCATCATTGGATTCGATTCGTGCATCCCTTTGATGGATTCAAGCAGTTTTTCTTTTGCTTTTAATCCCGCTTCTTCGTGGTTGACCCTCATTGTAACGACTTCTTCAAGCAACTTTTCTTCGTCTGGCATAAACTCATGCAAAGGCGGGTCGATCAGGCGGATAATAACAGGGTAACCATCCATCGCTTCAAAGAGGCCATCAAAATCCTTGCGTTGATGCGGAAGCAATTTGGTTAACGCAGCTATGCGGCTTGCAGAAGTTCCTGCAAGGATCATTTCCTGAACGACAGGTAATCGCTCTGGTTCAAAGAACATATGCTCGGTGCGGCAAAGACCGATACCCACCGCGCCATAAGTACGCGCGCGCCGTGCATCTTTGGGGTAATCTGCATTGGCCCAAACTTGCAAACCGCGGGTGGGTCCACCGTTTGGCGCAGAGCGAATATTTTTACGGGCACAAATATCATCTGCCCATTTGAGCAATGTCATCAGCTCCACTTGCTCCTCGATCGAAGGGATGGATACCGAGATCTTGCCCGAAAAAATATTGCCCGTTGTACCGTCTACAGAAATCCACTCGCCTTCTTTTAAAACCGTTTCACCAACCATCAACAAACGCTTATCCAGATCGATCTTGATCGCAGAGGCTCCGACCACGCATGGGATACCGAACTGCCGAGCGACCACTGCAGCATGGGAAGTAGCCCCGCCTTCGCTGGTCAACACGCCTTTGGAAGCGATCATGCCATGCACATCATCGGGCTTGGTGAACGGGCGCACCATAATCACATCCTGCTTGCATTCCTTCGCCATCTTCTCGGCAGTATCTGCATCAAAATAGATCCGGCCGACAGCCGCACCCGGTGAAGCATTCACGCCCCTGGCGATCAGCGTGCCGGTTTTTTCAGCATCATTCATTGCTTTATGGTCAAACTGCGGATGTAAAAGCGTATCCACATTCTCAGGAGTTACACGCTCAACGGCTTCGTCTTTCGTGATCAATTTTTCATTCGCCATATCCACTGCAAGTTTGATCGTCGCCTGGGCAGTACGCTTGCCATTCCGGGTCTGCAGCATCCACAATTTGCCGCGCTCAATGGTGAATTCAACATCCTGCATATCTTTGTAGTGTTTCTCAAGACGGGCAGCTATCTTCATAAACTCATCGTAAGCTTTTGGCATACGCTCATGCAGGGTTTCAATTGGATGTGTATTGCGGATTCCCGCAACCACGTCTTCGCCCTGCGCGTTGAACAGAAACTCACCCATCATCTTCTTTTCTCCAGTGGATGGGTTACGAGTGAAAGCCACGCCTGTAGCTGAATCTTCACCCATGTTGCCGAAAGCCATCGTTTGAATATTGACGGCAGTTCCCAGGGTATGGGAAATACCAGTCGCGTTACGATAGTCAATGGCACGCCTACCATTCCAGGATTTGAATACGGCCTCCGTTGCCAGCTCTAATTGCTTGAATGGGTCCTGGGGAAAATCATGCCCATTCTCTTTTTGGATGACAGTCTTGAATGCTTCAACCATCTGCATCCAATCATCGGCATCCATTTCCGTATCGAACTTATATCCCTTTTTCTGTTTATATTCATCCAGTGGGCGCTCAAAAGATTCGTCCGAAATTCCCAGCACAACCGACCCGAACATTTCAACCAAACGGCGGTACGAGTCGTACACAAAACGGGCATTCCCTGTCAACTTGACCATGCCTGAGGCGGTCACGTCGGTCAAGCCCAGATTCAACACTGTATCCATCATACCGGGCATGGAAAATTTTGCACCGGAACGGCACGAAACCAGTAATGGATTCTTTGGGTCGCCAAATTTCCTGCCTGTTTGCTTTTCAATGCGCTTTAATGCTTTTAATTCTTGATCCCACAAACCTGCGGGAAATTTCCCCGATTTTTGGTACGCGTTACATGCATCAGTGGTTACGGTAAAGAAAGGCGGAACGGGCACGCCTGCGCGGGTCATATCCAACAACCCTGTACCCTTACCGCCCACAAGTGCTTTTACAGCATCCCATGAACCGCCAGTAACCTGCTCGGCTTTCTTTACCTCATCAAACAAATAAATCCATTTCGTCATCGCAGCCTCCGGCAAGAATCAGAACTTAATTTTGATTGTGAAATATTTTACCAAGCAACGTCCAGTTTTCAAATGACAAATATCACCTTAATATAAGATTTCAGTCTTTAGCCAAAGATCACTCAATTTATGTCTAAACATCGCCATTAAATCCACGAATAACTCAATTAATATACTTTTAATCTGTAAAGCCATTGCAAAGTAGGTTTAGGCATATATCAGGGATAATACTGTATGGAAAATAATAATTCAACAAAAATTCTTGTAATTGATGATGATCTCGCAATTACAGAATTAATTGGAATACTTCTCAAAACGCATGGGTTTGATGTAATTACAACCAATAGTGGAATTGAAGGGGTTAAGCTAGTCGAAGAAAAAAGACCCAGCGTTGTAGTTCTTGATTTAATGATGCCCGATTTGGACGGATGGCAGGTAAGTAAAGCGATCCGGGCATTTAGCAGCGCGTCTATTCTTATTCTTTCTGCCATTAACGACCCCAGTATGGTAGCCAGTGTGCTAGATGCAGGCGCAGATGATTTTCTTGTGAAGCCTGTACCAAGCAGCGTCTTGGTTGCACATATCCGCAAGATGGTCAGGCGGAATACTGGTTCACTTTCCAGCTCAAATCAAAAAAAAAGTGATAATCTGGTTTCACAACCACTCTCACCCTTACATTAAATTTTTAAGAATTATTGGGGCGACATTCAACATTGCTCCGATATTAATATAATGCCCGACCCTGTGAAAGGGTTGGGCATTATATTTTTAAAGTAGGCCTCTTGCATAAATGAATAAAACATTTTCACCGCAGAGTCACAGATTTCGCTGAGTTTAAGAACTTCCCTGTGCTCTCTGCGACTCTGCGGTAGTCTTTAGGATTTTTGCAAGATGTCTAGTATAAATTTTCAGCTGCTCTTTCAGGCGGCAAAATTCCCCTTCATTTCCAACGCACATCCACTTTTAATTTACTGCCCAATTTTGACTTATAAAATATATAACCCTGATCACGCCCAAATTCATATACACGGCGGGTAATATCCACATCCGCTTTGCAGTATTCAGCGACCTTATCCAACTCTCCTGCACGGAACCATTCGACCGACTGGATTCCGTCTGCTGACTTGGCTGCGCCGAGGCTGGCGCTTGCAATGCTGTCCAGGCTGATTCGAAAACCGAGAATCTTTTGCAAATCGAGAAGCATATCCAGGGTCGGGAGGGAGGCGAAGCGCATTTCTGGCGCATAAGGCTGAAGCACCAGATAGTCAAATCCGCGCAGAGG
>JANODZ010000439.1:0-2664 GCA_031412935.1 Anaerolineales bacterium | reverse complement strand
ATCAATTTGAATTGGTTGAACAAGCAGTTTCTGCTTTGGGTGTTGTAGTTTGGTCCATGGTCAAGTTTGAAGCGGACGATGCCATCGCCACAGCAACCGCACGCTTCAAAAAAGATAAATCTGTAGAACAGATCATAATTTGTTCAGTAGATAAAGATTTGACTCAAATGGTGGACGGCAGGAAAGTGGTCTGTTGGGATCGACGCCGCGAAATTACTTTGGATGAAAAAGGTGTGGTTGAAAAATTTGGCGTAAAGCCGGAATCAATCCCCGATTATCTTGCACTCGTGGGTGACGCAGCAGATGGTTATCCTGGCATTCAAGGCTGGGGAGCAAAATCTACTTCAACTGTTTTGGCGAAGTTCAAACATATTGAATCAATTCCCAAAGACCCGAAAAAACTTCCGCTTGGTTTAGGTCGTGCGACAACTTTGGTAGAAAACCTACAGCAAAATTATAAAGATGCTTTGTTGTTCAGAGAATTGTCCACACTTCGAGAGGATGTTCCGTTGAAAGAGACACTCAACGATTTGGAATGGCAGGGAGCGTATCCACGCTTGAAGAAATTATGTAATGATTTAGGAGATATACGAATTCCCGAGCGTATTTCCCGCTGGCGTTAGTATTAATCGTACTCATTGGGATACTCTTTAATATTGACTTTCAAAAATCATTGACACATTTTGTTTTTCAAGTAGAATACTGCCTTATATGTTTACAGCGTTTGCATCACCGCGTACACGTCGTCCGAAGCCCACTTCCCTGAGAAGGTCGGGAGTTTTTTGTTTTGACGGCAGTATAATAAACGCACCAGTGCGCTAATAGTTAGCCACAAGTCAACCCAAACAGCCCTCCTTCTCGGAGGGCTGTTTTTATTAATAATCTTTAAACACGAAGGACACAAAGTACACAAAGGTTTAAAGATTTCAAGGTTTTCCTTTGTGACCTTTGTGTCCTTTGTGTTTATTCTTTTGCTATTTATAGGAGAAACAATGAATCCAAAACCGAAACCGCAAGTAAAAAAAATTGTCCTCGCCTATTCCGGCGGACTGGACACATCCGTGATCGTGCCGTGGCTCAAAGAGAACTACGCCTGTGAAGTCATCTGCTTTTGCGCAAACTTGGGGCAGGGCGATGAAGACATGCGCGGAATCGAACAGAAGGCCATCAACAGCGGCGCGAGTCAATGCATTATCCATGACATGCAGGAAGAGTTTGCTGCTGAATATCTTTTTCCAATGCTTAAAGCGGGGGCGGTTTATGAACACAAGTATTTATTGGGCACATCGCTTGCCCGCCCATTAATTGCAAAACATCTGGTTGATGTGGCTCACGAAGCCGCTGCGGATGCGGTCTCTCACGGCGCAACTGGCAAGGGCAATGATCAGGTTCGTTTTGAATTAACAGTCATGGCGCTTGACCCGCGCCTGAAGATCATTGCTCCGTGGCGCGAGTGGGATATCCGCTCACGTGAAGATGCGATTGCTTATGCCGCAAAATTTAATGTCCCTGTTACAGCCACCATTAAGTCTATTTACAGCCGCGACTCAAATCTCTGGCATCTTTCACACGAAGGCGGCCTGCTCGAAGACCCGTGGAATGAACCCGAAGAAGCCATGTTCCAGCTTTCCACTTCGCCGGAAAATGCGCCCGAGCAGGGCGAATATGTGGAGATCGAATTTGAAAGCGGCAACCCGATCGCTGTCAACGCTGAAAAACTTTCAGCTGCAAAAATTGTCGAAACGCTGAATGTCATTGGCGGCGCACATGCCATCGGCCGCGTGGACCTGGTTGAGAATCGACTCGTGGGTATGAAGTCGCACGGCGTGTACGAAACTCCCGGCGGCACCATTCTGCTTTATGCGCATCGCGAACTCGAGTCGCTTGTGCTTGATCGCGAGACCATGCACTTCAAGGAAATGGTCGCCGTGAAATATGCCGAGCTGATATACAACGGATTGTGGTTCACGCCTTTGCGTGAAGCAATTGACGCCTTCGTCAATTCCACGCAAGGCCCGGTTACAGGTCTCGTGCGCCTCAAACTTTATAAGGGCAACATCCTCACTGCTGGAAAGAAATCTCCGTTCAGTTTATATCGCGAAGATTTCGCCACCTTCGGCCAGGAGGATGTTTACGATCAGAGTCACGCCGAGGGTTTCATTCGCCTCTTTGGTCTGAGCATGAAAGTCCGCGCGTTGAACGGCCTGCCCGTTTCAGGTCTCGATATGCCCAAGCCCGATTATTCTAAGTTCAAGAGAGATTAGTTAAGAGTAATTGGTAAATTGTAATTACTATTTACCAATTACTAACAAGGAGCAACTATGACCCTCTGGGGTGGACGATTTTCTACCAAACTAAATGAACAAGCCTGGGATTTAAATTCATCCCTGGCTGTTGACCAACACATGGCAATTCAGGATGTGGATGGTTCGCTCGTGTGGGCAGGCGCTTTGCACAAGGCAAATATTTTAATGGATGAAGAACACGCATCCATCGCCCTCGGGCTTGATACCGTCAAACGAGAATTCGCTTCGGGACGGTTTACCTTCGCCCCCTCTGATGAGGATATCCATACCGCCGTTGAACGCCGCCTGACCGAGTTGATCGGTGTGACCGCAGGCAAACTCCACACTGGACGAAGCCGCAACGATCAGGTCGCCACTG
>JANODZ010000438.1:0-11288 GCA_031412935.1 Anaerolineales bacterium | reverse complement strand
AAACTGATTACCAAAGATGCCGACCTGGAGAGTGCCATCTTAAGCACCGATTTTGAATTATTGGCCTCACCCCTAGCCCCTCTCCTAAAAGGAGAGGGGGACTGTTGCAGTAGCAACGAGACCTTTTCATTTTTTTTATGAATATGTTTGCAATTTACTTCAAATATACCAACACTTGTTTTTACCGTCATACTTCCGCTTTCACGTGAAGCGTTCATCCTTGCAATTTCCCCTGCGATGATGTTTCCCGCGCCAAGTAGTCGTGCGGCATTGACAGAGTTTGGATTCTTCCAGACTTCATCAGGAGCGCCGTCGCGGATAATTTCTCCGTCGTGCAGGAGCAGGATGCGGTCTGCGATGGTGAAGGCTTCGTCTTGATCGTGGGTGACATAGATCGCGGGAATTTTTGTCTTATGTAAAATAATGCGTATCTGATTCAGCAAATCTTCCTTCAAAGATTTGTCTAATGCGCCAAGGGGTTCATCGAACATCAAGAGGCGTGGTTGGGGTGCGAGGGCACGGGCGAGCGCCACGCGTTGCTGTTCGCCGCCGGAGATGTCGGTCACTTTGCGTTTTTCAAAACCTTGCAAGTTGACCAGGTCCAACATTTCAAAAACACGACTCTGGAGTCCAACAGCTTGCTGTCGAGACATGCCAAACAGCAAGCTGTTTGACTCCAGAATTTTCATCTTCAAACCGAACGCGATGTTGTCAAAAATGTTGAGGTGAGGAAAAAGCCCATAGTCTTGAAAGACCAAGCCAAAGTCGCGGGCATGAGGCGGTGTCTGGGCGAGGTCAATCTTGTTAAACAGGATCTGTCCACTTTCAGGAAACTCCAATCCAGCGATCATCCGCAAGAGAGTTGATTTGCCGCTGCCCGATGCGCCAAGCAAACACACGGTCTCCCCTTTTGAAACGGAAAATGAAATGCCGCGCAGAAGTGGTTTGTCTTCGTAGGTTTTGATGATGTTGCGAAGTTCAAGCATTTTAGAATTCTCCCGAATTGGGCAGGCGCAGTTTTTCGATAATTAGAATTGCAAATGTGGTGAGCAGCATCAGCAGGGTAGCCATCGCCATCGCCTGACCAAAGTTCAGACCGCCAGGCTGGGAAAGAAAACGTTGGATGGCAATTGGGATGGTCGGGTATTCGGGGCGGGTGAGCAGAAGGGTGGCGCCAAACTCGCCAAGCGAAACGGTGAAAGCAAAGGTCGCGGCGCTGAGTGTGGCGCGTGAAAGAATTGGAAAATCAACCGTCTGCCAAACGCGGAATGGCGACGCGCCCAAAGTGGACGCGGCTTGACGCAACCGCTCTGGAATGGACGCAAGCGCGGGCTGAAGCGCGCGGATCACAAACGGAAGCGCGACGAGTGTATGCGCAATGGGAACGAACCATGGCGAAGCGAGAGAGCGTCCGAAAGAAATAATAAATCCAAGCCCAAGCATCACAGCGGATGCGCCGAGAGGCAGCATGATGAGGGGATCGAGAAATTTTTCGAGGCGGGTTGGTTTAGCGAGTGCATATGCGGCAGGATAGCCGAGCGCGAGCGAAAGAAAAACTGTCAGGCTGGCGTATCCGAGCGAGTTGGCGGCGGCTTGAATCGGCGGGACATAAAATAATGATCCGCGGCGGTTGATGAAAAGTTCTTTGTAGTAGTCGGTTGTGAATCCGTATTGGACTTCGCCGCGTTGACCACGGTCCGCTTCGAGGCGGGTCAATGATCGAATAGGCAGAGAGGCAAGGGGTACAAGGAAAAAGGTAATTAGTAATATGTAAAAAGTAAAAACGAATATGCGTTCGCGAATTGTTTTTGGAGAACGTGAAGTGGAGAAGCGCGGGGCGGTTTGGGTGGTGACCTGGTTAATGGCGCGGGTGTAGAGGATGGAAAAGATGAGCGTGAATATAAGTTGAACGATGGAAAGCAGTGCGGCAAGCGGCAGGTTTGGAAGTTTGAGCACGCGCAGATAAATTTCAACTTCGAGGGTCGAAAAATTTGAGCCGCCCAATAATAGAATGACGCCGAAGCTGGTGAAGTCAAACATGAAGACGAGCAATGCGGCGGCAAGCATGGATGGACGGAGCAATGGCAGGATGATATTTTTCCAAACGCGGAACGTATCCGCGCCGAGGGAACGTGCGGCTTGTTCCAATTTAGGGTCAAGGCGGGAGAGGGCGTTGCCAATTATTCTGATAACGATTGTAGTGTTATAAAAAATATGAGCGAGAAGGATTAATAGAAAGTGGAAAGTGGGGGATGATGAAAAAGAAAGAGGAAAGAGGAAAGAAAGCATTCCACGAGTTCCCAATATGGAATTGAAAGATGAAGCGACAACAACTGTCGGAAGCATGAAGGGGACTGCAGTTATGGCGCGGAGCAATGACTTGCCGTGAAAGTTGAAACGCGAGAAGAGAACAGCGGATGGCAGACCGAGGGCAAAGGTTAAGATTGTGGAGAGGGCGGCTTGATAAAAAGTAAAATTTAATGTGGAAAGGATTAATTGGAAGTTCGTTTTTGTGAAGGCAGAAGTATTAAATGCGAGGATGAGGATTTTTGAGAGTGGAAGAAAGAAATAAGAAAGAAGAAAGAGGATCGGGGCGAGCCAAAGAAGGATGCGAGAAAAGGGTGAACGAAAAAAAGTAGACAGGTAGATACGTATACTCGTATCCATATTTTGAAAAAAGTTGGGTCTTCCACAATTCATATTACCTGCCTACCTGTCTACCTGTCTACGTATGTACTTACCCTTCCTACTTCATTGCCTCTGCCCAGGCTTCGATCCATGAATCGCGTTTGGCAGCGATTTCTGTATAAGACAGCAGTGCGGGATTTTCAGCGAGCTGTGCAAATTTTACAAAGACATCAGGCAGTTTTGCGTTTTTATTTGTGGGGTAAACAAACATGTTAAGCGGCATATCTTCTTGAAATTTTTGACTTAACATAAAGTCTACAAATTTTTGGGCGAGGTCCTGATTGGGTGTATTTTTCAAAACTCCAACAAACTCGATCTGGCGGAAGCACATGCCTAATGTGACGATGGAGGCTGTGGGAGATTCAGTCAGCGGTATGGCGGCGAAGAATACTTCCGCGGCGGGGCTGGAGGCATAAGAGACAACCATCGGCTGCGGTCCCTTGCCAGACGAGGCAGAGAAGTTGGTGTAGTAGGCAGTTTCCCAGCTATCCACAACAACGACACCATTGGATTGCAGGCTTTTCCAGTAATCAAGATAGCTGTCGCCAAAATGAGCGTGGGTAGAGAGCAGGAAAGCAAGCCCAGGGGATGAACTGGCGGGATTCTCGACAACCAGCAAGCCTTTATATTCCGGCTTTACCAGATCATCAAAGGTTTGCGGAACGGCTAAATTATTTTCAGTGAAATAATTTTTATCGTAATTGATGCAAACGTCGCCAAAATCCACAGGCAGGGCGCGAAACGATGGATCTAGCTTGTATTCATCAGCGATGTCACTCAAGGCGGGCGATTCATACGCTTCAAAAATATCAGCATCGAGGGCGCGTGACAGGAAGGTATTGTCCACCCCGAAGAGGATATCCGCAAGCGGGGCGTCTTTGGTGAGGATGGCTTGATTGAGCACGGAGCCCGCGTCACCGCTTTGCAGGAATACGACTTTTGCGTTGTTGGCATTATTGAAGTCCTTGATGATATTTTCACCGATAGCAAAAGAGTCGTGGGTGAGGATTGTGAGAGTTTGAGGTCTTGTTGAGGCGGAGGCGCAGGCGGCGAGAAGTAAAGTGAAAAGTAGAAAGTAGAAAGCCGGTTTCATTTTTAGACTCCAGTTTTTATGTAATCAGTTATTAGTATTCAGTAATCAGTCAGTGCGGCGGTGGCTGATGAGCAATAATCCAGATTTGATTTGAACTGTCGCGGTTTCGCTTAGCATTTCGTTGCTGATGCCGCGTGTTTTGTGCGGATATAAAGTTTCATCCTGCAAAGTCCATTTGAGTCCTGTTGTGACAATACCCCTGACTTCGCCTTGCCAGGGAATGAGTGAGACGGTGTCGCCCTTTGTTCCGTGTACTTGAGAATGATCGCGGCAGAAAAAAACTTCTTCGATGCCATCGTCGAGTTGAACGTTGACCGTTAAACGTTCAATGTTACTTACAAGAGCAATGTTGGCGAGGGTTTGGTCCAGGCGTCCGCCGAGTGCGGCGATGATGATGATCTCTTCAGGGTTTAATGTCAGCGCTTGTTGAATAGAAAGTTCAAGGTCGGTTTCGTTTTTATCACGGGGATAGAGAATGACATCATTTTCAAACTTTGAAATTTCAAAGTTTGCAGGTAACGAGTCAAGATCGCCCACGATGACGTTGGGAGTTCTGCCAAGCGCAAGCGCGTGACGTGTGCCGCCATCCGCGGCGATGATAAAGTCATCTTCATGCAGAAGGCCGCGGGCTTTTTCCAAATTAGGCAGTTCACCGTTGGCAAAAATGATGATGCGCTTATTGAACAAAAAATCCTCCGAGGGCGGAGGATGGCTGTGTAAATTAAGAGTCCCTCCGCTGGTATTAACCAGATCAGGTAATGCGGGTCGAGCCAATAGCTCCTCTCAGCCTGTCACAGCAGGCTCCCCGTTCAATTGTGCTGCGAGTATATGACCGGGCTGGGTGAATGTCAAGTCAAAAAAACGTGTATCTCTTTAGGTCCATGCACGCCGATGGTCAATGTCATTTCGATATCTGCGGTGCGCGAAGGTCCGCTGATAAAGACTGCATTTTTATTCTTAACCAATTCCATCGCGTCTGGCAGGGATGGCAAAATATCAGATGACTTCAAGACTGCTATGTGGATTTCCGGAAGCAGTGACGCTTTGAGAGGATCGCCCTCCCCATCCACGATCAAAATGGACCCTGTGTCTGCCAGCCCGCAAATAACATTTGTCACCCCGAGGAGGATTTGCGGGTCGGACTCATAGGTGAATTCAATCTTTGCCTCGCGCAAAATATTTTCGTCCAGCGTGTTCGGCTCAAGATGGATTTTGTTGATTTCGCGTGTTTTCAAAAATTCAATCATGTCTTGTGTGAAATTATTTGTTTGATAAACATGTCCGCTTAATGCAGTGAGTTCGTTTGTAAATTGTTCAACTTTGTTTTTTTGAACCGCAGAGACGCGGAGTTCGCCGAGTTTTTCTTTTTGAGATTTTATGGTCTCGGTTTTCTCTGCGGCCCTGCGTTTAAAGGTCTGCCGAAAGGATTTCCCAGCAAAACGCGGAAAATCCTTGCTGCCGCCCCAGCCGGTAAACGCGGGCAGACGAATCCACTGCGAGAAAGGGGCGAAGAGGAAAGACGTCAGCGCTGCAAATTTTTGTGACGCTGTATACAGCCTCGGGTGAGTCGCGATGCGGGCGTACATCCGCACGAAAAATTTTGTTGAATAAGAAAGTCCAGCCCCCCCCTCACCCCTAACCCCTCTCCCTAAAGGAGAGGGGGACATGCCTGCCCTCACGCGAGTTAACAACTTTGGCAAATCAATATCAACAGGGCAAACATCTTTGCATGCGCCGCATAATGATGATGCTTGGGCAAGTTGGACGAAATTCCCGCCGAGTAAGCCGGGTGAAACGACCGAGCCGATCGGACCAGGATATGGCGCGATGGACAGGTCACTGCCGATGTAGGCATGCCCGCCAAGCTCGCGGAAAACGGGACAGGCATTCAGGCACGCGCCGCAGCGAATGCATAGCAAAGATTCTTTGAGCGCAGAATTTCTTAATCTTATTCGTCCATTATCCAGCAGGATGATGTGACGTTGTTGATTTTTAAATGGCTTATGAAGCAGTTGAGTATAGACCGTGAGCTTATGACCTGTTGCTGAACGTGGCAAAAGAGATAACATGAGCGCGAGGTCATCGAGATCAGGGACGATGCGCTCGATGCCCATCAGCGCAATGTGAACAGGCGGAAGCGTGGTGACCATGCGTCCGTTGCCTTCATTGGTGATGATACATAAATCGCCCGTTTCCGCCACGCCAAAGTTGACTCCGCTTAAACCGATATCGGCAGTGAGAAAAACTTCACGCAAAACCTTGCGCGCTGTAGCCGTGAGTGTTGGGATATCGGTTGTGTATGGGATGCCGAGTTTTTCTTGAAAGAGTTCCGCAACCTGCTCTTTACGCAAGTGCGCGGCTGGCGTAATGATGTGACTCGGTTTCTCGTGCCGCAGCTGCACAATATATTCGCCGAGGTCGGTTTCGATAACTTCGATTCCTGCTCTTTCAAGCGCATGATTTAATTCTATTTCTTCGGAAACCATTGATTTTGATTTTGCGATTAAGATCTTTTCACCACGAAGGTCACCAAGAGGCACTAAGGTTTCCTTTGTGCTCCTTTGTGCTCTTTGTGGTAATTGGTTTGTAATTCCCAAAACAATTTCTATCGCCTGCGCCGCATCCTGCGCGCGATGAACGATAACTCCATTCTCTTCGCTCTTTGCAATGAATTGTGTCAGATACGCATCGAGGTTGTCGATCACATCCGCGCGGACTGTATGTGCGCGTTGACGCCTCTCGCGCCAATCGGGAATGGATTCAAAAGCGAGAGCGCGTCCTTTCAAACGACGTTCAGCATTGTTGTCCAGCGCGATTTGAAGAGTTTCGTTGTTAATTGATTCGCGAATTCGTTGACGAAATGAAGTTGAGCTCATTTTTTGTCCAGCGATTTCATGCCAATATACAATCCGCGCCCATCCAAACCTTTGGGGTCATAAACTACTTTTAAGTCAGCTTTTCGAAATGCTTCGAGATAATCTTTTTTAAGGAATAATCCCAGTTGATGGATTTCAACACTATGCTGAATACCTTTTGATGTCCCAACTAAATATTGGAATTCGAGAAAGGAAATATTCCCTTTCCGCGAGCTGTGGCTCATACGGGTAATTTTCAAGCCAGGCTGGTTAACATGGATTGCAAAAGAGCGGCCAACAATCCATTCAGTAGGCGAAAACCATGGTTCGATCAACATCACTCCGCCTGGAAGAAGATGTTGCACCATGGTTTGAATTGCCTTATTGAGATTCGATTTTGTTTTGACATAACCAATGGAACTGAACAAACTTACAATCGCATCAAATTTTTTGTTTAATTTGAAATTTATCATATCCCCTTGATGAAAGCGTATTTTTGGATGTTTTTTACGAGCTACCGATAATATGTGTGAGTCAAGATCAAGGCCTTCTGTTCGATAATATTTGCTGAGGAAGCCTGCATGATGACCCGTTCCACAGGCAACATCTAACAGTGATTCGCCGCCAGATTTCACATATTTTTGAAGAAGCTTATGAACTTTATTCGATTCTTTGAAATAATCTTTACCCATTGAAGTGTAAATTTCATCATAATAATCTGCTGATTTAGAAAACATGGTTACCTCTGGTTTAAGATTTCTGCAATATGGACAACTCTTTGCTTTTCCTTCTGACGATTTAATCCGCCCGCAATGTGCATGAGACAGCCGGCATCAGTAACGACAAGGGTGGGAGATTGAGTAAACCGGAAATTATTTATCTTTCGCTTTAGCCATTCGGCCGATAATTCGGGGTGTTCCACAGACATGATTCCCCCAAAGCCGCAGCATTCTTCAGCGTGCGGCAAATCCACGAGTGTTGCGCCTTTGACATTTGCCAGCAACGCGCGCGGTTGTTTGTCCACATTAATGCCGCGCAGGGAATGGCAGGTTGGATGATAGGTCAGCAAGCCGTCCCATTTTGCGCCAACATCTGTGACGCCTAATTTGTCCACAAGATATTCGGTGAATTCGTAGGTCCGCGTGGATAAAGCTTTCGCGCGCGGAAGCCAGGCTGGATCCCCGTCAAATAGTTCGGGATAGTTATGCCTGAACATGTGCGCGCACGAACCAGAAGGTGTGACAATATCCCCAGTTGTTTTTTCAAAAACTTTGATCGTATACTCGGCCATGGCACGCGCATCTTTGCGCAGACCTGCATTAAATGCGGGTTGTGCGCAGCAGGTTTGGTCGCGGGCGAAGTCCACGGTAATGCCGAGGCGCTGGAGAATGTCCACGACTGCCTCGCCAGTTTTCGGGAAGAATGAATCGGCGAGGCAGGTGATGAAAAGCTGGACTTGAGTCATCAATCCATTTTACATCTAATTCACCTGTCCGCTTGCGCGTGTCTACCTGTTTACTTGTTTGCTGGTATCATTTGCCGCTATGAATTTCAAAACACAACCCTCCCAAAAATTTGACCTGCCCAAGCGTATTACGCGCCTGGGTGAATTGGCTTTTAACTTATGGTGGACCTGGCAGCCCGAAGCCGCGCGCCTCTTTGGCAAACTTGATTATGCTTTATGGGAACGTCTCGGCCACAATCCCATCCGCCTGTTGCAAGAGATCGGGCGCGCGCGTTTGAACCAGGCCGCAAAAGATAAAGATTATCTTGCCTTGTATGACGCGCTCTTTAAAAATTTTGACGCGTACTTCACCAAAGAATCATGGACTCAAAAAGCGCATCCCGAATTTGAGGACAAGTCAATCGCATATTTTTCGATGGAATTCGGGCTGCATGAAACGCTTCCCATTTATTCAGGCGGTCTCGGCGTGCTCTCAGGCGACCATTTAAAAGAATCTTCAGACCTCGGTTTGCCTCTTGTTGCAGTCGGCTTCATGTATGGGCAGGGATATTTTTCACAGCGCATCAGCGAAGACGGCTGGCAGGAAGCCATCAATAACCCCTTAAAGTTTGAGCATCTGCCCGTATCGCTGGTTACAAAAAATAATAAGCCCGTCACCATTCAAATCGAATTTCCAGATCGCAAGATCAGCGCGCAGATTTGGGAAGTGCGCGTGGGCCGGGTTCCGCTTTATCTGCTTGATTCAAATGTTAAAGAAAATAATGAATTTGACCGCCTGCTGACCGCGCGACTTTACTGGTCTGATCTGGACCGCCGCGTAATGCAGGAAGTCTTGCTTGGAGTGGGCGGCGTGCGTGCCTTGCGTGCGTTGGATTACTCGCCCGCGGTCTGGCATATGAACGAAGGTCACGCATCTTTCCTGACCCTCGAACGGGCGCGTGAACTGGTGGCATCTGGCTCCACCTTTGCAGACTCCGCCAAAAAGACTCGTGCACAAAATGTATTCACAACGCATACACCCGTCCCTGCGGGTAATGATGAATTTCCGCTCTGGCTGATGGATAAATACCTCGCCAAACTATGGCCTGAATTGGGACTCACCCGCGAGGAATTTGTTGATATTGCCAGGCATCAACAGCCGCACGGCCAGACGTTTTCCATGCCCATCCTTGCGTTAAGACTTTCCAACAGCAGCAACGGCGTTTCGGAACTACATGGACAAGTCTCGCGCGGAATGTGGCACTTCCTCTGGCCTGAGAAGGCTGAAAATGATGTGCCGATCCGGCATGTCACCAATGGGGTTCACACAGCCAATTGGATGGCTCGCCGCCTGGGGAGTTTGTTCGAGAAATATTTAGGCGCCGACTGGTACGATCATTTGGATGAACCGAATTTTTGGTCAAAATTGGATGATATTCCAGATGCAGAATTATGGTCGGTGCGTTTGCATCTCAAACGCAAACTCGCTTTCTATATGAGGGAACGAGTTCGCGATCGATGGACACAAGGCGGATTCCACCCTGTGCAGGTTGTATCCTCTGGTGTGTTGATCAACCCCTATGCATTGACAATCGGATTCGCGCGCCGCTTTGCCACATACAAACGCGCCAACTTGATCTTCTCTGATCTGGATCGTATCCTCGAAATGATCAACCGCCCGAACATGCCGGTCCAGATCATTTTTGCCGGCAAGGCGCATCCCGCCGATGAGCCTGGCAAGGAATTGATTCAAAAAGTCTATCGCACCATCAAGAAAGCCGAGACCGGCGGCCGCCTGGTTTTCATCGAAGATTACGATATGAATCTTGCGCGCTACCTCGTCCAAGGTGTGGATGTGTGGATGAATACTCCGCGCCGTCCATTGGAAGCCAGCGGTACTTCAGGCATGAAGGCCGCCTTGAATGGCGCGTTGAATTTCTCTGTCCTTGACGGCTGGTGGCGTGAGGCGTACAACGAGAAAAACGGCTGGTCGATCGGCGAGGATCAGGAATACGAATCCAATGAAATACAGGATTCAGCCGATGCTGAAGACCTGTATCACACCCTGGAACATGAGATCATTCCCTTGTATTACAACCGCGATCCGAAAGAGGTTTCACACGAGTGGGTCTCCATGATGAAAAATACAATGAAAACGATAATTCCGCAATTCTCCACACGCCGCATGCTGAAGGAATATGTTGAAAAATTCTATGCGCCTGCGTTGAAATCGTAAATCGCAAATCAAAAATCGTAAATCGGAGCACCCATGTTTCCTGAAATTACCGTCACCGATCTCGGTGAAAAACTTAAGTCAGACGAAAAATTTATTTTATTGGATGTGCGCGAACTGTCAGAGCTGGAATATGTCAAAATAGCAGATGACAGGCTTCAGGTCACGCCGATGAGCCGCCTGGGACAGGAGGGAGTCAACGCTTTGTCCGAGTCTATCCAATCGCAGGAAATCCCCGTTTATATCATCTGTCATCATGGAACCCGCAGTATGCAGGTGGCAGGCTGGCTGGCTCGGCAGGGATATAAAAATGTAATTAACGTCAGCGGGGGAGTGGATGCGTATGCGCGTCAGGTGGATTCCACGATTGGGTTTTATTGATCGTTGACAAGTTGAAATGTTTGAAAGTTGGCAGGTTGAAGGTTATAGAACAACTTTCAACCTGCCAACTTTTTATCTGCAACCGCCGTTTAAACCAGATTGCCATCCTGTCGGATGGCAATCGTGGGGCGCTGTGGCAATTCTTCGTTAGATCGCGGAGAGGGATGCCACAGCGCTGGGTTTACTACTATTCATAAGTGACATCACCTCCTCCATTTCATAGAATGGCATTTAATTGTGTACCCCCAGACAATAGTGAAAGTATGTCACAAACTAAATCGGATGTCAATAGGGTAATTTCACTTCTCACACAACTGTAATTTTGGTTTTCAACAATCTGACGATTTGTGATACCTTTTGATAGTCCCCGCAAGACTATCCGGGCTATCCTTTCCGAAATTCAATCAGGAGAAAACCATGAAAACCAATCCAAACATACTCTGGATCTTTGTCTTTGCCCTCGGCTGGCTGTTTGATTTCCTATTTTGGAAACAGAAGCCGGGCGTCAACTTTGCCATCTTTGCGATGGCTTGTCTGGTCGCGGCCTTTTATCTTTTATTGAGCGATGGGCTGCGCCCGAATCGGACCAGCCTG
>JANODZ010000437.1:0-3131 GCA_031412935.1 Anaerolineales bacterium | reverse complement strand
ATGTTTTGCTGGTCTTCAGATAACCCGATCAACGGGCTGGCTTTCAGAATGTAATAACTATGCTTGTTGTGATCCACGGTATTGATAAAATGGCCAATATCATGTAACAACGCGCCAATTTCCAGCAATAATTTATTTTCTTCCTCCAGGTTATGTAAAGCGCTGGACTGATCAAACAATCTTCCCGCGTGATGAGCGACAAGTTTCGCGTGTTCTGCATCAAATTGGTATTTTTCGCCGAGGCGCAGGGCGGAAGTCCACACTTGTTCACGCGGTGAAACACGCGCACTTTCCTGCAGGCGATAGGCCATGTCCCACAGCACGCCATCCTTCAAACCAACATTGGGGATGGTCACTTCCTTGATCTTTGCTTCGTGCGCGATCATTTGCAGGACGATGGAGGCGGGTAGGATGACATCTGCGCGATCAGGCTTTAATTTGAATTTGCGAATCCTTTCTTCGACCTTCATCCTGCTCAGCGTTTCAACGAGTTTATCCAGCTCTTCAAGAGTGATGGCGCGGTCACTATCGCGTTCGAAAAGTTTCTTGCGCAAGTTGCCCATCTCCTCGATGTTTCCCCCCGTCCCGATGCAAATATCTATTTTTTTAGAACCGATCTCACGGTCAATGCGATGACGCGCCGCTTCCGCATATTCACGCACTAATTTATGAAGTGGAAGTCCGGCATTTTTTTCGCCGCTCAACTTTTTGAGCAAACGTACTGTCCCCATGTTGTAACTTTCGGTGGAGATGATGTTTCCGTTTAGTGAAAGGGTTACTTCCACACTGCCGCCCCCAATATCGATCAACAATGCATGCTTGTTATTCAGATTCACAGATTGAGCCACGGCCAGATGAATCAGCCGCGCCTCCTCCTCCCCGCTAATGATCTCGATCTCAATGGCTGTAGTACGCGCAATGCGGTCAATCAAAAGACTGCTATTGGTTAGCTCGCGCATGGCGCTGGTGGCCACAGAGCGCAGTTTTTCCACTTTATGATCATCCATGATCTTGCGAAAGCGGGTGAACGCATCCACGGCCTGCTGCGCAGTCTCTTCACTCACAAACCCTGTCGTGAAAGCATCCTGCCCTAAACGCACAGGCAGGCGCAAGTTTTCCACTACTTCAATTTTTCCATCGAAGACCAAACGCCCGACCATCATACGCATGGCATTGGAGCCAACATCAATTGCAGCGATCGTTTGCATATTCCTGCTCTTTACTTTGGAAGATGGAGGTTGGAAAACGCCGTATCGCCAAGCTCCCCCGTTTCAACATAGACTGTGCGCTCACAAATGTTGGTCACACGGTCAGCGGCACGCTCCAAATTGTGCGCCACCCAAAGCAAATAATTCGCGCGATCCGTTTTATGTGCGCCGCGGATAACAAAGTATATCAACTCAGAATAAACCTGACGATACATGGCATCAATAATATCGTCATCCGAGATAATACGGACAGCCAGGGGAGAATTCGATTGAGTAAATGCGGTCACGGCAAGGTGTAACATATCAGCGGCTTTTATCCCCATATCATAGGTGACACTCAAAAGGCGCGGAATGCTGATGCCTTCGGATATCAAATTAATGCGCGCGATCGTTTTGGCGTAATCGCCTATCCTTTCCAATTCGGTGCAAATGTTCAGCGCGGAAGCCAGGAATCGCAGGTCAAATGTAACAGGCGCCTGCGTGGCGATCGTAACGATGATCTGCCCTTCCAGGTCAAACCGCTTCGCATTAATCCGCGCATCGTTATTGTAAACAACACGCGATTTTTCCATATCGTGATCTTTAAGAACGGTTACAGATTCGACCAAGGCAGTTTCCACCATACTGCTCAGGAGCAGCAGATCGTCACGAATAATTTGAAGTTCCTGGTCAAGACTCTTGCGCGGCATATTTTTCCTCTTCAGGGGAATGGTGTCTTTATAAGATAGCCCATCGAAGTTAACACCCCCCAAAGATAATGTTAACAACATGTAAATGAAAACAGGCTGTGTATTTAAACAATATCTTAATTTCCTGTTACCTGCTGCTTAACACACGATGGTTACACTTGCGAAAACAAAATGGAGCAAAGCATGGGTAATATTCTTTTTATCTGCGGGTCATTGAATCAAACGACTCAAATGCACGCGATTGCGCGTAATTTGATGAAAGAACATGATTGCTATTTCACTCCTTATTATGCGGATGGGATCATAGATTTAGTTGCCCGCATGGGCTGGCTGAATTTCACAGTTTTGGGTGGGCGGCATAAACGCGAAACCGAGGAATACTTTTCTCGTAACAATCTAAACGTTGACACAAGAGGCAAAGCGCGTAAATATGATCTAATCGTCACCTGCAGTGACCTTTTGATGCAGAAAAATATCCGAGGCAAACGAGTAGTCCTGGTACAGGAGGGCATTACAGAGCCTGAGGGAATTATGTATCAATTGGTGAAATGGCTGAAGTTGCCCCGCTATCTGGCCAATACCGCCACAAGTGGACTTTCCCACCAATATAATATTTTTTGCGTGGCATCCGAGGGGTATGCAGAGCTATTTGTCCGTAAAGGTGTACGGGAGGAAAAAATTGCCGTGACGGGGATTCCAAATTTCGATAACCTGAAAAATGCGCAAAACAATGATTTCCCATTTCACGGATATGTTCTCGCGGCAACGTCTCCCCTGCGGGAAACATTCCGCTATGATGATAGGCGGGCCTTCATTCGAAAATGCGGCGCTATTGCAGGAGAGCGAAACCTGATCTTTAAACTGCACCCTTTGGAAAATATTGAAAGGGCTATCCAGGAGATTCGTGTAAATGCTCCCGGTGCCGTTATATATGCTTATGGAGATATTAATCAGATGATCGCAAATGCAGATGCGGTCGTTACACAGCAATCCACCTGTACATTTGTAGCAATAGCCTTGGGAAAGGAAGTCCATACCAATCTAAACGTCGACGAATTGAAACGGTTGATGCCCATTCAGAATGGAGGCGCCTCCGCAGAACACATTGCACTGGTCTGTGAACGCATTTTGCACACTCCCATGGAATTATTACAGATGACACGCAGGGGAATCCGCCCACGTATTAAACGAGAACAGGCGGATATGTATTAATCTTGCATTTTTGTTTACCAGT
>JANODZ010000436.1:0-2913 GCA_031412935.1 Anaerolineales bacterium | reverse complement strand
GGGATAATCCGCGCTGATCTGCTCACCGAGTTCCTTGACGCGCGCCTGTAAAGTTTCCGGATCTATTAATATTTCAGCGAGGAAGTCCTTATAATTTTGCATGTGAGTTAGTTCCTAAGTTTTCTAGTTGGAAAGTTCGGTAGTTAGTATTAATTAACGATGCGGCTATCCAACCAAGTAACTATCTTGGCACTTCGTGATGTTTCCTGCAACGCGCTTCGTAAAGTTCTGACGCGCCTACAATTACGACCGGGTCATTATATTGGGCAGGTTTTCCATTCACCAATCTTTGCGTGCGCGAGGCGTCATCGCCGCAGACCATGCAGATCGCATGGAGTTTTGCCACATCTTCAGCTTCAGACATCAATGCAGGCATGGACCCAAACGGTTCGCCGCGAAAATCCGTATCCAGGCCTGCTATGAGGACACGCACTCCGCGCGCCGCCAATTCCTGGGCAACTATTACAACTTCTGAATCGAAAAATTGCGCTTCATCAATACCGACCACTGTTGTATCTTTATCCAATTTCGAGCGAATCTCTGCGGCTTTTTCAACGGGGATTGCATCAAAGGTGGAACCTGTATGCGATGCGACTTTCTCCACGGCGTAGCGAATATCAATGGCGGGTTTGAACACTTGAACTTTTTGCTTTGCGATCGTTGCCCGTACAAGCCGGCGGATCATCTCATCCGTTTTGCCGCTGAACATGGAACCACAAACCACTTCAATTGAACCGTGCGTATGCTTCATGATAAAACCCTCCCCCTTTCTCGAAATAAGAAAGGGTTTATTTGGGATTATGAAAACAGGCAGATGTTTTAAGCATCTGCCTGTCTAGTTTACCTGAGAAATCTTTGCCTGACAAAGTGCTTGTAAGATGAAATCCTACTCGCCTGAGTCTGCCTCAGATGCGTCGGAAACTTCTGCAGCCTTGGGAGCTTTGGGAGGCTTGGGAGCATCTGGGATTTCGGGAACTTCATAGCCCATCACGCGTAGTTTCTTCTTCGCCGCGGTCAATGAAGATTGACCAAAGCCGGCAACTGCCAACATAGCCGCATTTCCTTCGCTAAGCTTCGCGAGGATCTGTCCAATGCTTAAAATGCCAGCCTTCTTAAGGGCATCCGTTGCACGGGGGGCAAGACCGATATCATCAACAGAACGGTCAGGAGAGGTTGCGCTTTCTTCCTTCACTTTCTGGGTTTCCACATAAGTCTGGCGGGCAGTGAGCTTCTTATAGAAGCGATCCACCTGACCTTCAATATCGATCAAGCGCGCTGATTCACCAGTGAAGAACGGATGACAATTAGAGCATACATCAATGCGCAATTCTTTTTTAGTGGAAGTGGTCACCCACGTTTTTCCACACGAAGCACAGGTTACCTTGGCTTCAAAAACTGAAGGATGGATTTCTGCTTTCATGCAGCCACCGCCTCAGCAGGGACGATATTTACGCGCTTGCGTCCATGCACTACATCAAACATTACGACCCCGTCTGCAACTGCGAACAAAGTATCGTCTTTGCCCACCAGAACATTAAGACCCGGCTTGATCCTGGTGCCGCGTTGGCGCACAAGAATATTGCCAGAAAGAACAAATTGACCAGCGTAACGCTTCACACCCAAACGTTGGGAGTTGCTATCACGACCATTGCGGGTTGATCCGCCACCAGTTTTATGCGCCATTTCTACCTCTCGATTTATTTCTTACCAGTCTTCTTGGCAGCTGAAGATTTGGAAGTTGTTTTGGTTTCTTTAGATTTTGTTGCCGAAGCCTTTTCAGCCTTCTTGGCAGGTTTCTTTTCCGCTTCTTTTGCGGCAGCCTTGGCTTGCTTCTCGACCTTTGGCTTTTCCTTCACCTCGGCTTTTTCAACCTTGGCAACAGGTTCCGCCTTTGCGATCTTCCGTTCCTCGCCAGCTTTGCCGATGAAATCAATCATCAAGCGGGTATAAAAATGGCGATGACCGCCCTTCACACGGATGCGTTTCTTTGGGCGATATTTGAAAGAGATAACTTTGGGGCCTTTGATATGATCTAATACCGAAGCGGAAACAATAATTTCGCCAACAGTCGGCGCGCCGACCATGATCAGATCGCCATCTGCCATAAGCAGGACGCGTTCAAAATTAAATTGTTTGCCCACTTCATAGGCGAGGCGATCCACATCGATTGTGGATCCTTCAACGGCGCGATATTGCTTGCCGCCGCTTTCAACGATTGCAATTCTCATTATTTATGATCTCCAGTCATTCACTTCGCCGCGTACCCTGCGGACCCTTTCACCCGTAAATGCCGTATGGGGCATTCCGGGCAGGTCTACGCCGAGCCGTGGGGAAGCTGGGTTATTTAGCGGACGGTATTATACATGCGGGTAGGCTTCCCTGTCAAACGATTTTTTGCAGTAATTCTCAGGATGAAAACCTTTCTCCGCGGATTTGCGGGATTACTTCGGAAGCATGGCGGTAAGAGTCCTCGTTACAGCCTGCAGCTGCCCGGCGTGACCCTTGATCTTATTGACATCGCCAGTCCGTAAACCGGATTGAACATCGGCGATTGTCCTGGAAGTAGAACCTTCATTGTCAATGATCTTCTGTGTTGTGACTTCAAGATTAACCAGCAATTGCATCACGCTTTTTGGAATGAGCGGTAAATTCTTGAGAATTGGCAGAAGTACATCCAAAATTCCATTTGCGGTTCTGGCGTACTTTACAGTAAGTGTATGCAATGAGCTAATGGAAGTGGTCAATTCAAGCGCGATCTCTTGAATCGAATCGATCATTCCTTTGTGTTGTTCAATGATCTTGGTAACGTCGGTCACTGAGCGGGTTAATTGATCTGAAAACTTGACCATGGAACCTGCACCTGCTTTGACTGGAACGGGCATGAAAAACCTCCTGAAAAAAGTTGGGATTTAA
>JANODZ010000435.1:0-5164 GCA_031412935.1 Anaerolineales bacterium | reverse complement strand
GGATATTCCATCGTCCGCGTAATACCCAGGTTAAAAATAAAAAAGGCGCTAAAGATACCAATAGAACACCTGGGATCACGCCTAATGGATTGGTATCACTTGGCCACCAGCGATACCACAAGAGGGCCGAGGTAAAACTGGAGCCAAAACCGCTTATATCTTGATTACCAGAAATCACGATGTAAACAAATTGACCCGCAATCGCAAAGAGAATCCCCACCATACCCCATACAACGGGTATTTGAATATACTTCCAAAAGTTTTTATTTTTTGAGAATGGCTGTTCAAGCAAATAAAATGTAATCGCAAGCATGGCCGGGACAGGAATCCAATTGACGCGGCTCATGCCTGCCCAAAAGGAAGCCAGCATGATCGCAAACAAAGATCCATACGTATTCCTGGGAGAAACTCCTGCGAAAACAATCATTACACAAATCAATAAGTGATAGTACACTGCGCCTTGAAATAAAAATAAAGCGAACCAGCCGCCGACCAGAAATTTCATCGACAGGCTATCCAGCTTTAAACGGCGAACTAATAAATATGAAGTTAAACTGCTGATACTGATCCAGAGGAATGCCTGCCAGAGACGGGCCAGCCAAAGAGAAGGTTCTTCAATGAGGAAGGGGATCGATAAGAGGAAATAACGCGTTCCATGCCAGATCGAAAGAGGCAGGTGTACCCCGTATACAGTTTTGCTAAAAGGCAGGGAGCCGTAATAAAAACGGCTTGCTTCCGACCATCCCAGCGAAAAGGGATAATCTGTCAGCGGCTGAAGCAGGAAATAAGATTGAAAGACAATCCCGCCTATCAACAAAGCCAATCCAAAGGATGGAACCCACGAAAAGCGGGTAACGATTTTAATAGCCGCTGCCTGTGCCAGTGTCAACCACAACCAAACCCAAAGTAAGGGAAAAAAAGACGGCAGAGCCTTCCCGAAAAAAGTAAATTTTACATACCAGAGAACGGGGATCGATAGGATAAAGAGGATTGAAGCAGCAATCCTCCACAAGATAGCCAGGCTTGGGATTTCAAGTCTTTGCAAGAAGGCATCATTTTGTTTAGATCGGATAAGTAAATATATCCCGGCGCACAAGTTTATTGCAAACAGTGCGATCAGAAGCGCCCACTTATAGCGGAAGCGAATTTTCAGCAGGGCCTGCGTTTGCAGTTCAGTTTGATAAATGGCGGCAGCACTGATGGCAACTGAAAGCGTGATAAAAGCCGGCCAAAATTTTCCAGTGGGTGGATTCATGAATTTACCTGTGTATTTGCAAGATCGAATCTATCAGGTTAAAAATAATCGTCTTAAACGCAGCGGCTCGTTTTCGTCAACAATTTCGGAATCAGTTCAAGGCGATGTGTTTATTGTTCATAGCCGCAAGGATCGACGGCAAAAAGAACGCGCCCGGCAGGCTTGTAACGATGAATAGCACGCGGGTCAGCAGGGCAACGGTTGCGCTTTCAGAGGAACTTAACCCGCCCAATTGGATCAGCAGGAAGGTCATGGAAAGCTCCTGCACGCCCAAACCATTTATGGAAACAGGGAAGAGTGTCACGAAATAAGTCAGGGTATATAACCCGGCGATCAGCCAGTAGGAAATATGATGATCTATGCCAAGCAGGAGAAGGTAGATTGCCAGATAAATAAATGCCATATTGCCAAAAGTGGCAAGCAGGGACCCGCTCAACGCGAACGGTTTCTTTAACCAGATGGAAAACGATTCAAATGTACGTTTGGCAAAATCGACACCTTTTTGAACCAGGGCAGAAACTGCCATAGATTGTGACGCTGCATTACCAAGCGAAAACACGGGGATCAGGCCCAAAGGCAGGGCCAGGCTCATGCCCGTCAGGCCGATCAAACGGTCAGCAAGGAGAGACGCCACACAAATGGCGCGGTCATAACCCAATTGCATTGCACCGCCAAGCCGCACCACGTCCCCGCCGATGGTTGTCGGTAAAAAATTCGATGAAAAATTTCCTGTAAAGGTTAACATGATCGAGCGCAGGAAGGAAATTTCCACACCAGCCGACTGGAGCAATATATGCCATCTAGCTGCAGCAAACAGCCGTGAGATGGATAAAGCCATTATCGCGGCCAGGAAATACCCGATGGAAACGCGCCTGAGCGCGGTGAAAAGCTTGCCATCCCCTTCCTCTTCGAGCAAAATGATCAAGAGCACCAACGCCAGAATGCTGCCCAACACACGTACAATGGTTTGACGATTTTTACTTAACCACTTACTCACGAGGTTCCTGCTTTAGGTTGATCATGGTGCGAACAGTATATGTTGGTTTACGTTGAGATTCATGATAAGTGCGAACAAGCAGCTCCGCGATCAACCCCATCAGCATGGATTGAAAACCAAGGATGAAAAACATGGTACTGACCAGGAAAAGCGGTGAACCGGTAACACTAATAAAAAAGAAGAGGCGCCGTATAAGCAGGTAAATCATGGTAATTGTGCTGACGATCATGAGAAATCCCCCAGTGCCGCCAAAAAGATAGATCGGTTTTGAAGAATACGCCACGAGGAATTTCACCGTAAACAGATCAAGTACAACTTTAGCAGTTCGTTCCAGGCCATATTTGGTCTTGCCAAATTTTCGAGGGTAATGATTAATTGGCATCTCTGTAATTTTTGCGCCAACAGAACTGGCGTAGACCGGAATAAAACGGTGCATTTCGCCATATAAACGAAATCCCTCAAGCACATCACGGCGGTAGACTTTAAGCGTACATCCATAATCATGCAAATGCACGCCGGTTACGCGCGAGATGATCCAATTTGCGATCATGGAAGGAAAGTTGCGTGTTACAGCGTTATCTTTTCGGCTTTTACGCCAGCCACTGACAAGGTCAAAGCCTTCGTCAAGTTTGGCGAGCATCTTGGGGATATCGGCGGGATCATTTTGCATATCAGCATCGAGCAGGACAATAATCTCGCCTTGGGCGTAGTCCAGCCCGGCGGCAATCGCAGCGGTCTGACCAAAATTTCGGCGGAAAGAGATAACACGAATATGCCCGGAATCCTTTTGCGCGAACTCTTTTAGCACAGACAGGCTTTTATCTTGACTGCCATCATCCACCAGAATTGCCTCCCATGTTTTGTGGCTGATCGTGCCCATTGAATTGTAGATGGCATCAAACAGAAGGGGTAAATTTTCCACTTCATTGTAAACCGGAATGACAAGAGATAGGTTCATTTATTTACTATTCCTACGGAAAATATGCAGCTTAGAGTCTTTCATACACGAGGTTCCTAATGGAAATCGCTTAAATTTATCAAATTGAGCTGGATTGAAAAATTCCTTCCAGGAATTGTATCGCTTTTCTTCAACAATGAAAAAGTCTGCAGTCGCTTTCCATTCAGCATCCAATTCCTCATTCCAGAAACCCATTCTTATCAATTCCGAAGTATCGCCGTTACTTAAAAAAGAGTAGGCGCCATTGATTTGCGCCGGGAAAATTTTCACTCCCGGCAGGTATAGGAGCGGAGCGGCCGAATATCCTCCAGCCCAATAAACCGAGCTTCCCTGAGGAATAATACCCCTTAAGTGCGCTCCAATTTGTTCGTTATCCAATATGATATCGTTATTGCAGTCTTTTGCTCCTGCGCTTCCATGCAAAATGGGCGACAAGACAATATTTAATAAAAGAATGGATGACGCAAAAAATGTAACGAAGCTAACTGAAATTAGTCGGAGGCGGCGCCAGATGAAATATGCGGGCAGGAATAATACTCCGCCGATTGCAAAACCAAATGCGGCAGATGCATATCGCGATGCGCTATTGTAGTTTAGATGAAATTTATTCGATAATATATCCCATAGTGTCACAAAGCCGGGTAGAACTCCGAGATCTCGCATTCTTGGCACAGGCAATTTCAAAAGCATGGAGCCAATGTCTTCAAATGCAGAAAAACCCATCCCGGTAAAAATAATAAACAGGACGGCAATTAACAATGTTTGAATCAAAATAGATGGCCGCCAAACCCACGATTTTACTGAAACAACCAACAACAATATGCCGGCAACATTGAAAAATGCAATATACGGAGTGAAGCAAAAAATACAATAATCCTGGCCGATGGCAGCCCGCGCATGCATATAGAGTAATCCCCAAAATAAAACGAGCAGAAATAATCCGATTCTAAAATCTTCACGTGATTTCCATGCGCTTAATCTAGGCCAGAGAATTAATGAAACAAAACTTCCAAACAAAGCTACAAAATGAAAACGGACGGATTGGAAAAACGAAAGCACACGTGAAATAGGGAGGATTTCAGGCGTCCATATGATGGTACCTCCCCCAGTGTAGGATGCCTGCGCGGGGAGTTTGATCAGCGGCACCCAGGTCCATAATTGAAGGATCTCGGGCCAATACAATAAATGAACCGCTGTTACAACAATCAGACCGGATAGCAATAGTCCAACCGCTTTCCAGCCATGCTGCCAAAACGCATAAATGGCTAAAAGCGGCAAAACGGGCATCATGTTTTGCCGAACCAACAGCATGGATCCCGCAAGAAAACCACTTAGGGTCAATTGCCAGAATGAGCGCTTCTCACCCAAGGCAAGGGCGAGTGACCATGCCAGTAAACAAGCGATCGTGCTTTGCGTAGCGCCCCCGCTATAGATTTTGATGATCAAGGGGCTTGATGCAAATACCCAGACCGCCGCGGCTGCCAGCCATTTTCCACCAATGCGCCGTGAGGCAACCCATGTTCCGATTACAGCCATCACTCCAAAAAAGACCGCCAGATAGCGGCCCGTACGCAGCCCGGCACCAAATAAAAGTTGCACATAGCCTGGGATTAAAAAAGCCAGAGGGCCTTTGTTTGTTGAGATACCAGGATCAAAAGGATGATATACATTCGTAGCGAACAGAATGCCTTTTAATAAGTAAGCGCCTTCATCAAGATTGGAAATTGTGGTGTGAGCAAAAACCACAGCCTGGGCAAAATAGACCAACACGCCAACCAGAGCCACGGCTCCCGCCGTCCAGGCCGGCCAATTTCGGTATTGAAATATTGCAAATCCATTCATAATCTTTAGGGAATAAGAAAATATTATCCGTTTTTCAGCCGTTCCAGATCCGAATCGACCATCATGATAACCAGTTCCTTGAAAGAAACCGCGGGTTCCCATTTCAAAGCCA
>JANODZ010000434.1:0-3396 GCA_031412935.1 Anaerolineales bacterium | reverse complement strand
GCTGCGCTGTTAATCGCATTAACCCGCTGGCAGGCGATTCATCTACTCCCTGCGAATTGTTCTATCGCCTGCTGACATTACACGGCATAGACATGCTCGTGGCCTGGATCGTATTTTTTGAAATGGCTGGCTTGCATTTCGGAAGCACCGTTCTATTAAATGCGCGCCATGCGGCGCCGAAACTGGCCTGGGTCGGCTTCGCAATGATGACCATCGGCGGCTTGATGGTAAACGGCGTCGTGCTGGTTGATCCCCAATCCAGCGTGATGTTTTCAGCT
The DNA here is from genome assembly GCA_031412935.1 of Anaerolineales bacterium. Taxonomy (GTDB): domain Bacteria; phylum Chloroflexota; class Anaerolineae; order Anaerolineales; family Villigracilaceae; genus Villigracilis. The sequence continues at coordinate 3,118 of JANODZ010000434.1, read as the reverse complement.
TACGTACCCCTTAAGGCACATCCGCTTTTTTATCTAAGTTATATTTTATTCGCGGTCGGCGCATTGCTCGCGGTGATTACCTTCTTTATTAACATCGTGGTGGCAAAACGCGAACAGCGCTTTACGGGTTCCCTGCCGCTGGTTGTTTTCGGTTTGATGACAGCCGCCATCATCGCAGTCTACACCTTGCTTGAAGGCGCCGCTGCCATGGTGCCTGCTTTCTTATGGTCACTCGGCGTCATCAAAAATCTCGACCCCGGCATCTACCGTAACTTCTTCTGGGGCTTCGGGCATCCAGCCCAGCAAGTCAACCTGGCCGCGATGGTTGCCATTTGGTACGCCCTTGCGCAAATGACCACCGGCATTCGCCCGCTTAATGAGAAGTTCTCACGCTTTGCCTTCATCCTCTATCTGTTCTTCATCAACCTCGGTTCTGCTCATCACTTGCTTGTTGACCCCGGTCTCTCGTTCGCGTGGAAGGCAGTCAACACTTCCTATGCGATGTACCTCGCGGTACTTGGCTCAATGATGCACGCCTTCTCAATTCCCGCCGCAATAGAGGTTGCACAACGCGCCAAGGGATATAACAAAGGTCTCTTCGATTGGCTGCGAAACGCGCCCTGGGCCGAACCTGGTTTTAGCTCACTCGTCATTTCAATCGTTTTCTTTGGTTGGGTCGGCGGCGTAACCGGCGTAACCATCGGTACCGAGCAGATCAATATGATCACTCACAATACCCTGCGTTTGCCCGGTCACTTCCATGCTACTGTGGTTGGCGGCACGACCATTGCGTTTATGGGCTTCACATACTATGTGATCCCGCTCATCTTCCGCAAGGCACTTAAACTAAAGAAGTGGGCGATGGCACAACCCTATATATTTGGTTTGGGTATGTTATTGGTTTCTCTGGGCATGATCACCAGCGGTTTACAGGGTGTTGCCCGCCGCCATTGGGACATCACCTTCGCTGGCACAGTCCCTGGCACAGTTAACATCACACTAGCCATCTTCGGTATCGGAGCGCTTATCGCAGTTGTCGGCGGAATCATGTATGTTGTCATCGTGTTGACTTCTATTCTCACTGGGCCGCGGCTTGAAGCCAGTAATTTACTCCTCGTCAGCGGCACAAATAATCCTCTGCTTGAATCCACAAAACTAACAGACGAGATCATGGAACGCCCGCAGAATCAACCGAAGGGCGCGCTTGTGCTCGTCCTTGCCTTCCTGGCCTGGTTTGCAATTTACTACCTCGCCAACTGGTGGCTGCTCGGACGTACCTGGTTCATTAAATAATTCGCAACAGGTTTCGGAAGTCTTAAGAGACTTCCGAAACCTTCTTAATTTTATTGGTGAAAAATGACAGCGGCTCTCTTTCTTGGTTTACTTGGCAGCCTTGGTCATTGCGTGGGGATGTGCAGCGCAGTGGTCATGCTCCTCGATCGTCAACCTTCGTTCCGCACTGCGCCCAGTGGGCAAAATAAATCCGCGTGGATTCTTGCCCACGCAGGGCGTATTACAACATATACCCTTCTTGGATTTGCCGCCGGCGTAATCGGCCAGACCCTGTTTTCATTCAAACTTCCCCAGGCAATTCTTTCCATTTTATTTTCCATATTCGCTTTTTACTTCGCCCTCGCTTTCGCTGGACTCGCCCCCTCCCCTGAACTTCTTTTTTCTGGATTAATTAAACGGTGGGGAATTGCCATGCGCGGACAAAAATCCGCTTCTCTCTTCAGCCCGTATCTGGTCGGCCTGATTTGGGGACTCCTCCCCTGCGGGTTGGTCTTAACCGCCCTGCTTGCCGCGATGGCTTCTACAAATATATTCCAGGGCGGGCTGACGATGCTCATCTTTGGACTCGCCACCCTCCCAAGTTTATACGCCGTCCGCTGGCTGACTGGACAAATGATCGCGCGCACATGGTCACGCAGTTTGGTATCATTCATGATGATGTTCTTCGGCTTCCAATTCGCCATGCGCGGATTTGCTTCGCTGGGCTGGGTTGACCATTTCATGCTCGGCGCTGTGATGTTTTGGTAAAAACTTTTGTTTGATTAATTAGGCGTGACTTTTTCGCCGTTTCGAAACCCACAGTTTCAATTAATTTTATGACCCTCGCAATCACCGCCCCCCCTGCAAAATCCAAAACTCTCGTCACCTGTTCCCTGTGTGGATTAACCACCTTTCACCCTCTGACCAATACACAAGGGGATCTATTTTGCTGTCCATCATGTCGTGAAGTCTCAGCATTATTAGCAGATGCACCTTCGAAACCTATCGCGCAGCTTGCAAATAAAGAGAACGCTGAAAAAATCACACTGACCCTGGGGGGTATGTGGTGTTCTTCTTGTGCATGGCTGGTGAGTGAACAATTGCGCCGCACACCTGGAGTTATATCGGCGGAGGTTAGTTTTATTCAACAACAAGCGAATTTATCCTACGATCTAGCGCTCACAAGTACAAAATTACTAAAAAAACGCGTGCGTTCTCTCGGCTATCAAGCCGCATTGCCAAACGAAAAACCTCACGATGAAGAAGAGGCATTTTTCACAAAACTATTAATTTGCGGCGTGATGGTCCTGCACGACATGATCGTCGGCACAAGTATCTACGGTCGTGAACTGCTCGGCTGGGCATCACCCGAAACTGCCTGGCTGGTTCATTTCTTTCAGGTGATGATGTTTGTCACGAGTATTCCCGTTTTGCTCTTACTCGGACTCCCCATCTTGCGCGCGGGCTTTGCCAGCTTCCTGCGCGGGCAGCCAAACATCCATACTTTAATTACCCTTGGTACATTTTCCGCGTTTGGGTTATCTGTCCGCAACTTGATCGTCGGCAGCGGCGGATTATATTTCGATACCGCCACCATGCTCATCTTCCTTGTTTCCATTGGCAGATGGCTCGAAATGCAGGCGCATAAATCCAGCAATAAATCGGTTGCGAAGTTGTTGGAGCAAATTCCAGATACAGCCATCGTGATCACAGGTAAACGTGACAAGATCATAAAAGCCAACGAACTCAAACCTGGGATGCGTGTGCGCGTGAGCCCTGGCGAGCGTTTCCCTGTTGACGGATTGATCGCCATCGGTCAAGGGGATGTGGACGAGTCGCTTCTGAC
>JANODZ010000433.1:0-3882 GCA_031412935.1 Anaerolineales bacterium | reverse complement strand
CTACTTTCAAGGAGCGCTTCCGGGAAAAGGAATTGGAGTTCATCGCCTTGACCGAGGTGGGTTTCATCTACGCCATGTCAACGCAGCCCATCAATACCCTTGCAAATCGGCATTTCCTTTGATGACCGTCAACGGGGTGCGAAGTTCGTGGCTGACATCCGCAAGAAATCTTTGTTGTGAAGTAAATAGCGACTCGAGGCGTTCAAGTGTTTGATTAAAAGAAACAACAAGATTCCCGATCTCATCTTCATCTTCAGTTTTTTCAATATGAGGAATGCGCCGCGAAAGGTCATCTGCGCGATTGATCTGGTCAACAGTATCGGTGATGGCTTCGAGCGGGGAAAGCGCGCGGCCCAAAACCACCCAGGAACCAAAACCTGCCAATAAAACTGCGACCACTGCAATGATCGCCATCATGGAAAGCAGGTTTCCCTGGGTTGCATCTACAACGGTCAGGCTTGCGCCCACTTGCAGAGTGCCGATCATGCGGTCGCCTAGTTTAAGCGGCACACTCAACACGCGTAGATGAGCGCCGTCAAGGTAGGAATCTTCATAGATGGCAAGACCTGCATCCAGCCCGATAATGTCAAGCGGCTTGGTTAATGAGCCAATGCTGGGAGATGTCGCAATTAATTTTCCATCGGGTCCCCAGACCTGCACGTAGGCATTCGAGGTCATATCCAGCGGGGGCAGGTTTATTAAATTTAATTTTCCCACCGAATTAACCTTGGTCACCTGCGTAATATCATTCACGACCCCCGCCAGCATGGTATCCACTTGATTGAGCAATATTACATTGACGAGAATATATACCGCCGCGCCAAAAATGAGCAGGATGCCGCTCATGAAAGTTGAGTATAGTAAAGTAAGGCGAAGGCGCAATGACATTCGATTTACGATTTTCGATTTGGTGATTTACAATTTTGATTTAAGATTTGCTATTAATCCATCATCATCATTATTAAGGATTTTCCCGCAGCACATAACCCACGCCGCGCACTGTATAAAGCAAGCGGGCTTCCCCTTCCCCTTCTAATTTTTGGCGCAGGTAGCGAATATAAACTTCAAGCACATTGCTTTCACCGCCGAAGTCATAGCCCCAGACCCGGTCAAAGATCACTTCGCGGGTTAGGACTTGTTTGGGGTGGCGTAGAAACAATTCAAGCAATTCATATTCCTTGGCGGTCAAGGCCACTGTGCGTGTGCCGCGCGCTGCCTGACGTGAACCTGTATCCAGCGAAAGATCCGCAAACTTCAAGACCGGGATGCGCTCAGGTTGTGTGCGCCTCAGCAAGGCCCGCACACGCGCCAGCAACTCATCCAGATTGAACGGCTTGACCATGTAATCATCCGCGCCCGCGTCAAGTCCCTGGATGCGATCCTGCACGGTATCCTTTGCGGTCAACATCATGATCGGGATCGAGCCGCCTGTTCGCAGCCGATGGCAAACTTCAAGCCCATCCATGCCGGGTAACATCCAATCCAAAACAACAAGGTCGGGGGTGTGGTCGCGCGCGGCGATCAGTCCCATACGCCCATCCACAGCGGTATCAACGGTGTAGCCTTCATAAGCCAGACCACGCTGCAATAACTTGAGAATCGCCTGATCATCTTCAATAATTAAGATTCGCTCATTCATATTAATGCTCCTGCTTAAAATATACCATAAATCATCAAGCTCAATAGGTTTCCAATACAGATCAACGCAAAAGTTTTCAGAAAGATCATTAAAGTCTTTCATAAGAAAGGGTAAAATACAAAGATGCCTCCAAGTAAACGCATTTTTGACCTGATCTTTTCGCTGACCGCATTGGGTATCCTTTCTCCTATTTTGATATTGATTGGAATCCTTGTCCGCGTTTTAATTGGAACGCCCATACTATTTAGACAACAACGCCCTGGTTACAAAGGGCGTATCTTTTATATTTATAAATTCCGCTCGATGACGAATCAGATCGCCCGCGGCGGAATCCTGCTTCCGGACGCAGAGCGACTCACACGCTTTGGCAGTTTTCTGCGCGCTTTCTCACTGGATGAGCTGCCCGAACTATTCAATATTATTCAAGGTGAAATGAGTTTCGTGGGTCCGCGCCCATTGCTGATGGAATACCTTCCCCTTTACTCTCCTGAGCAAATGCGCCGGCATGATGTAATTCCTGGCCTGACAGGCTGGGCCCAGGTAAATGGAAGAAACGCCATAGACTGGCCGGCCCGTTTCAACCTGGATGTCTGGTATGTAGATCATTGGTCTTTCTGGCTGGATATCAAGATAATATTTATGACCGTTTGGAAGGTGCTAAAACGGGAAGGTGTAAATCAAGAAGGTCAATCCACGGTGAAATATTTCAAAGGTGAGCAATAAGCTAACGAAATATTGCAGCAAACAAATAGGCGTTCCAATGAATATTTCTCATTGGAACGCCTATTTCCGTATCATTTATTGTATCGGTCAATACCAAATTCTGAATGAGGTTGTTGTACTTCCAACGAGATTGCTGAAAGCACAGTCCACATCGAAATAGATTAAACTGCCATAAGGCTGACTCACGAAGGAGAATGGGACAATGCCCACGCCATTTGAATTTGTTGTGATTGCGGTGGATTCTACACGCCCATCCGGCCAGTGTGCAACGGATGTGCAATTGGTATTTGCAACAGGTTGCAGGTTTTGATCCTGTACGATCACAAAGAGCGATTGCGAATCGGTGGGTGGGGTTATGGCTTTCCAAATAAAAGCGTGTACCTGTAAATTGATGATATTTGTATTGGTGTTATTTGAAGGCTTTACGGATGAAAGCAAGCCAGGGTCTTCACCGAGCTTGTCAAAATATATACGGCCCAGGTCTGATACCACAACCCGCTGACCTTCGGTTTTCCAGGGCTGCCACTCCAAACGGGTTTTTTCAAAATATTGCACGAGCTTATCTTGGTGATATTCAAATCCTGATATTGGGTACCCAAATTGTGCAATCCCGCCATATTGATCGAAGAATTCTAAGAAGGCATAACAAACTGCATATCCAGTTTCAGCGTAGGCGCGGCATGCAAAATTATTTGAAACATTTAAAGTCCCAGTGGAGAAATATGTTTCGCTGCCAAGGTGTGTAAGTTGGATGCGCCGGCCCGCGGGCAAGTCGGCGCGTAATTCAAAGCGGGCACGCTGAAAATATTGCAGCAGGATGCCATCATTGTTTACATATTCTTCCGTAATGGGGTAGCCATATAAAAAGACGGCGTTCGGATTGCCGTTGTAGAATGTTAGGAATTCCCCTTTAACGTTATGGCCAGTCTCACTAAAATATCTAGAATCCTGCGTTTGGGCGCGGACTGAACTCCAGCTTGCGCTCAGTATGCAAAAAGCGAGAATAAATCCCATTGATCGACGCAGCATAATTTATAACTTTATTATACTAAGTTATATTTTGAAAAACATTGAAATTGAAACGTTGACCAAACAAAATTGATAGGAAATTTACCGATAAGATTTGGCTGAGATTCAATCCGGCTAACTGGTTAAGAGGGACTGAATAATCTTTTCAGCCGCATGTCCATCTCCGTATGGATTGGATGCCTTTGCCATTTTTGTATATTCTGATTCATCGTCTAAAAGTCGCATCGCTTCGTGAACGATATTGCTGGTTTGCGTGCCAACCAGCTTGAGGGTACCCGCAGCGACGCCCTCCGGGCGCTCGGTTACGTCACGCAAAACAAGTGTCGGAATGCCGAAAGCGGGCGCTTCTTCTTGAATCCCGCCTGAGTCGGTCAGGATAAGTGTGGCGTGTTTCATTAAATGGACAAGGGGCAGATAGTCCAATGGCTGAAGCAAAGTAATGTGTTCCACAGCTTTCAACAGCCTGTTGACAGGCTCCTGTACATTTGGGT
>JANODZ010000432.1:0-2130 GCA_031412935.1 Anaerolineales bacterium | reverse complement strand
GCTGCGTGGCATTTGGATTATTTTATCGAAACAAGTTCGACATCAAAGACCAATGTTGCATTCGGGGGAATTGCAGCGCCTGCGCCTCTCTCACCATAAGCGAGGTTGGGGGGGATGATCAATTGGGCCTTGCCGCCAACTTTCATCATCGCAATGCCTTCGTCCCAGCCTTTGATCACGTTTCCTTTGCCGAGCGGAAATGTGATCGGCTCGCCACGGGGAATTGAACTATCAAAAACTGTGCCGTCCTGTAATTTACCTGTGTAATGTACGCCGACCACCTTGCCTGGGGTGGCTTGAGCTCCTGTGCCAACTTCCACTTCTATGTATTCCAGTCCGCTTTGAGTTATCATGAGTTCTCCTAATATTTTAAATTTTTAACAATTGTACCCGTTCTATTTCTTGGAAATCTTAGTTCTTGCCAGTAGTAGGATTTAAGCCTATACTTCGGTTAAATTATTTAAAAAGGAGATGCCAATGTCTACCGTGCGTGATATGATCCGTAAAAAGGGGAGTGAAGTTTTCTCCATCTCCCCCGAGGCGACCGTTTTTGAAGCGCTTACCCTAATGGCTAAATATAACGCGGGCGCATTAATGGTGGTGAGTGCGAATAAAGTGGATGGGATTTTGTCTGAAAGAGACTGCGTGCGCAGGGTGGAGTTGGAAGGCAAAACTTCCAAAAATACAAAAGTTAGTGAGATCATGACTTCGAAAGTGGTCTACGTGAAAGCAGACCAGCCGCTTGAAGAGTGCATGGCATTGATGATCGATAAAAATATTCGGCATTTGCCTGTTTATGATGATAGTGAATTAGTTGGGTTAATTTCTGTGCGCGATGTGCTCAAGGAAGTGGTGGATGTGCAGAAGTTTATGATCTCGCAGCTTGAGAATTACATCATCGGTGATGGGCGTTGAGATGCAGGAACAAAGCATCCGGGAACTACAAGAGAAAATGACATCAGGTGAGTTGACCGCGGGTCAACTCACCGAATTGTTTATGGAGCGGATCGATTCGATTGACAGGGGCGGCCCGCGTTTGAATGCTGTCATCGAAACGAATCCCGACGCTCCGGCAATCGCCTCCACCCTCGACGAGGAGCGGCGTGCCGGCAAGGTGCGCGGTCCGCTGCACGGCATTCCCATCCTACTTAAAGACAATATCGATACGCATGATCGTATGCAAACTACAGCCGGCTCTCTTGCAATGGCAGGGAATATTTCTTCACGGGATGCTTTCATCGTGAAACAATTGCGCAAGGCGGGCGCGGTCATTTTAGGGAAAACGAATCTAAGCGAGTGGGCAAATTTTCGCGGACGAAAATCCATCAGCGGGTGGTCATCTCGCGGCGGGTTGACTCATAATCCCTACGCTTTAGACCGCTCCGCCTGCGGTTCATCTTCCGGGTCCGCTGCGGCGGTGGCGGCGAATCTATGCGCGGCGGCGGTGGGGACTGAAACCGACGGCTCGGTCATCTGCCCCGCGCAGACAAATGGAATCGTGGGAATCAAACCCACGCTTGGATTATTGAGCCGCAGCGGGATTATTCCCATCGCGCACAGCCAGGATACCGCCGGCCCCATGGCGCGGACAGTTGCCGATGCCGCAATTTTGCTCGGCGCAATGACAGGTGTTGACCCTCATGATGTGGTTACGAAGACAAGCACAAAACGCCTTTTAAAAGATTACACAAAATTCCTTGACTTGCATGGGCTCAAAGATGCGCGTATCGGCGTCGCAAGAAATATGTGCGGAACAGACCCGCGCATCATCAAGATTTTTGAATCCTGCATTGAGGTCATGAAACAACATGGCGCTGTGATCGTGGACCCTGCGAATGTGCAGAATTTCAATAAATTTGGCAGGACTGAAACTGAAGTTTTATATTTTGAGTTCAAAGCCGATCTAAATAAATATCTAGCCACCGCAACTGCGGGTGTAAAGACAATGGCAGATGTGATCAAATTCAATCAAGAAAATAAAGAGCGCGTATTGCAATATTTTGGCCAGGAACACATGCTGGCTGCGCAGGCAAAAGGAAATTTGCGCGATAAAAAATATCGCGCGGCGCTTGCGAAGAATCTGTTCCTCACGCGTAAAAATGGCATTGACGCAACCATGAAAAAATATAA
>JANODZ010000431.1:0-7222 GCA_031412935.1 Anaerolineales bacterium | reverse complement strand
ATTTGCGCAAGAAGGCAAAATTATCCAACGCCAAAGACTCTGAATTCCAAAAAGCGCTTGAGCAACTACAAAGGGATTTTAAAATCCTGCCAGTGGGCGTAGCTCAGGCAGGTGCGTGGAAATATTCTCATATCTACGAGATTGTTCCACGTCATTTTCCCGATCTGCCAGAACAGGCGCGTCATATCAGCGAATCGCAGGCGCGCATAAAATTGCTCGAACTATATTTCAATTCTGTTGGCGCAGCGCAGTTGAGGGAGGTTTCAAAGTTGTTCGGCTGGCCAACTGATATTGCCAGTCGAACCATCAATAAACTGACCGAAAAAAATTTATTGTGTAAGGCAATTCATCCAAAACAACCTGGGGAGTGGATCGTGATCCCAAAACTATTAATAACCGCCAGACCCAAATAAATAAAGACAACCTTGTGATTTCTCACAAGGTTGTCTTTATTTCCATTAAGAAGGGCTTGGCGAAGCGAACTTGGATGATTTAGCCATGCGAATCGCCTGTTCAAAAATATGCACATCTTTGTGGAGCGCATCGATTCTGCGCTGCACATGCGGTGAGAAAAACCCCGCATAGCGTTTCTGAAGCTCGGGCTTTTGCCAGTCGTTGCCGCCTACTTTTGTGCGGCAATTGGCGCTTCCACACCCGCAATTAAATTCATCATAGGGCAGGGTGTCGCACATGGCATAATCGAAACAAACTTCTTCGCCAATTTTAATGTCTCGCATTGCAACGAGTCCAATCTGACCCGAAAGACCTGCATTCGGATTACAGGAATGATTGACATAATCTCCTTCACCGATCGGTCTTGGCACGAGGAAGTGACGATCCTCTACCTGTAGACACAAACTACGTTCAAGATCGGGCAGGTGGATAAAGGCGTCCCATTCATAAACAACGCCCCCGAAAACGGCTGCGAGCTCACCTTTTAGAATGGGCTCTAACGAATAGATTCCGTTTCCATTGCCATCGGCCTTCGGGCGGCCTTCCAACTTAGTAGACAGATAGGAGCTTGGTTGTTTCGACATTCATATAACTTCCTTTTTATTGGTTTAAGAATGAACAGCGCCCTCCTCGGTGGTCGAGCCGAGAAAAACGCCATTGATATTTCAATAATACATTAGATTTTCTGCATGTAAAGGTTTTAAGCCGTATTAATTTATGCAGGATAATTACTGATTTGTTATTAATTTTCCCCTCACCCGTTATTTAATATCTTTATTAACCGCTTGTACTGCAAAACCGTCACCATTCATTTTGATGATGAAAAAATCGCATCATGTCTCACCGAAAATTGATTCTGCCGCTTGGGCATTTCTTTTGCTGTAAATTTTTACTGAACCCAAACCGCGCCCCAATCTGGTTCAGGATCGTTGGTGAGCTGCGTTTGATTATCCCCATTGAAGCGCATGATGTAAAGGTCAGCCTGATCTTGATTGCGCTGTGAATTAAAAACAATATAGCGGCCATCCGGCGAATACGACCCGCCCGCATTATTTCCGCCGTCTGTCAGCTGCGTGGTTTTGCCGCTTGCAAGCTCGATCGTGAATATATCCTTGTCTTCGTAGGGGCCGGCATAGATCAAGAGATTTCTACCGTCAGGTGACCAATCAATACTCCCGCCAATACCCTGCAAGCCTTGAGAAACGCGCAGATGGTTTTTTCCATTCGTGTCCATCGTATAAATTTCATATTCCTGTGGAATGCCAACAGACATGGCATACGCGATCTGTTCCCCATCCGCAGACCAGGCCACAGCCACGATGGTGCCCGCTCCCGCATACACCAAATGCGGATTTGCTCCATCGGCATTCACCATCCAAATGGAAGTATTCTCATTTCCGACCTTATTTGCAAAGACGATCCTGCGCCCATCCGCGGAATAATCCGGGGAAACCACATTACCGATATTTTCTGTCAACTGAAATAATTGTTTTTCGTTAAATATTAATAAATATAAATCAAATGAACCATTGCGGTTTGATGAAAACAATAAAGAATCTTCATTCGGAGTAAAAGCAGGATAGTAACTACTGGCTTCCATGTCTGAAAGTTGCGACAGGCCTGTCCCATCACGGTTGATCATGCACAACTGGTTATGGTCTCCGCGTGTGCAGGTGAATGCGATCCGACCTCCGTTGGGAACTGTCGGTTTCGGGAGGGGAGTGAATGTTGGAGGTGGTGTGTAGTCGGAAGCAAAGGGTGTAAATTGTATCGGTGTGGGTATCACGATGGGAGCAGGCCGTACTAATAAAAATAAGGATATAAATCCCGCAAGCAATGTAATCGCAAAAATGGGTACGAGACCAATTCGCGGTTTTTGTTTTTTAGATTGAATGATTGCTGGAAGGCGATCTTCAAGAGGCGGCAAATCTTGAGTGAGGATGTTTGGCTCGGGTGTTGGCAGATACTTCCAGCCGCCAAGAAGTGCTGAGGTAACCGCAGCAGACTTCGGGGAGCTGGCGCGGGGCGGCACTTCATCCACAGTCAGGCGCACGGCGAAGGTCAGGGATGAAAGAAGTTCGGTGGTGGTCTTCAGTCGGTCTGCCGGATTTTTTCGCAGCGCCCACAACAGCATGCGCGAGAAGTGATCTGGAATTTCAAGGTTCAACAAGTTGGGCGCAGGTGGATTTAAATCAAGATGCGCTTTGCGAATTGCCTCGTTTGATTTGGGCGCATGCCTGCCATTGATCCACCTACCTGTGCTGAGCTGATAAAGAAGCACAGCGAGCGAGTAGATATCTGAAGCGGGAGTAAGCGGAAGCCCGCTAAATTGTTCGGGCGAAAAATACAGCTGCGGATATTTACCATGAGTCCCGGCGGTATTCGTACCTATTTGCCGGGCTGCGCCAATCCCCCCCATGAAAATTTCACCTTTTTTGTTTATGCGAATTAGTTCGGGTGCGAAATTTAGAAATAAATAATTTTGTTTGTGCAGAGCTTCCAAACCAGAGCAAATTGCTTTAGCGTATACAAGAACTTCGTTGACCGATAACGGCGTTTTTTCGAGGACCGCCCGAAGAGAGGGTCCATCGATCCATTCTTCCAGTAGAAAGGCATTTTTAGGAGTTTGGTACAAACCATGATATTGAGCAATATTAGGATGAGAAATACCGCCCAGTTTTACCGCTTCTGCCTCAAGGCTTTTGAGCGTCTCGGCATTTTCTGAAATGGATTTTGGCAGAAGGATGAGAGCCAGCGCTATATTACTGCGCGTGTCTGTTGCGCGATAGAGCTCCCCGAGCGCTGTCAGCGTTATGAATTCTTCTATGTAATATTGGTTAAGAAATGTTAGGCCTGATATATCTGATGACATCGGGAGATTCTAATTCAATTTATAATTATCAGAAACGGGGTAATGTTTTCATGTTTCTCATTTGCCCGCCTGGCAACTGCTGCGGCTGTAATACTCAGAGAGTGTTTCTTAAGTCCAAGCATCACGCAAAATAAGAGCATTTACCACAGAGAGCACGGAGTCCACAGAGGTATTTTTAGGGTTTTTCTCCGTGATCTTGGTGATCTCTGTGGTAAAGAAGCCTTTAAGAAATAGTCTCTCAGATGAAGAACTAAATTTTTGTAGTTTTATTTAGTGATCCAAGCCTTAGAGCGGCAGGTAGGTGGTATGGGTTCTCTCGCAATAAATCGGCATGTGAATCGGAAATTACCGATTAGGATATCCGCTTGAAAATATCAAGTCTTACAACGCTGCGCTGGAGCGTGCCGTAAATATATATATAAGGCACAAAAGGAAATGAAGCGTTTTACAAAGCCCATGACAACATCAAGCCAAAGATCGCAATCAACAGGCCGATATGCAACAAAAGGTTGGACTCAGCCAGCAGACTGCCGCGAAAAATAAACTGGATGATCAGATTGATCAGGATCAGGAACAATCCAATAAAGGGCAGCAGGCCTTTACGATGCGCTAGAAATTCTGAGATGCGATCTAATAATTTAGACATTATTGTTTCTCCAAACCGTCCGCGACCTCGTGGACTTCTTTGTCTGCTTGATCTTGAAAATGCCACGAGGCAAATTGTGCTAAGAGCCGGCCGGGGATCCGCCCTTGCATGACCATACCGCCGCGTTCATGTTCCACCCGATCCACTTGACCCAGTTCATGAAAAAGCGAGATCAATGCACCCTGCTGGTATGGCAGGCGGACATGTATGGGGGAATACGACTCATATAATTCTTCCCTAATCAGGTGCAGCAGCTCTTTAATTCCGCTGCCTTCCAGCGCTGAGATTGTAATGGCTTTGGGAAAGCTTTTCAAAATCTCAATTGCATTTTCAGGGTGATGAAGCAGATCCGCTTTATTGAGTGCGGTGATCGTTGGAATGTGGTTCGCATCAATTTCGGCCAATGTCTCTTGTACCGACTCAAATTGATTAAGCGCGTTGGGATGCGAAATATCGACCACGTGCAGCAGCAGGTCGGCTTCTGCGATTTCTTCCAATGTGGCATGGAAAGCAGAGACCAATGAAGTGGGCAATTTTTGAATAAAGCCGACCGTGTCTGTGATTAAAGCCAGTTCATCTCCCGGTAATTGTACGCGGCGGGTGGTAGGGTCTAGCGTGGCAAATAATTGGTTCGCTACATATACTTCAGATTTTGCGATACGGTTAAGTAGGGTTGATTTCCCTGCATTTGTATATCCTACGATGGCAACAATTGGAATTCGCGAGCGTTTGCGTTGTGCGCGGTAGCGCATGCGATGGGCCTCCACTTTTTCAAGCTCATGCTTGATGTACGTGATGCGCTTACGAATGACTCTTTTATCAACTTCAAGCTGGGTTTCGCCGGGGCCGCGCAAACCAACACCACCGGCTGAACCGGTGCGGCCTCCTCCTCCTCCAGCTTGTCTTTCAAGATGAGTCCAGGCGCGGACGAGGCGCGGCAGGTTGTATTCATATTGAGCAAGCTCCACCTGCAGCATTCCTTCGCTGGTGTGTGCGTGTTGTGCGAAAATATCAAGAATAAGCGCGGTGCGATCGAGGACGCGCAGATTGACCAGCGCTTTTTCCAACTCACGCTGGTGGCGCGGCGAAAGTTCATCATCGAAGATGATCACATCGGCCAGGGTTTCTTCCGCCAGGGCTTTTAACTCCTCTACTTTCCCGGGACCAATATAAGTAACGACGTTTGGGCGGTCTAATTTTTGGCTGAGTTCCCCGACCACGTCCACGCCGGCTGTGTTTGCAAGTAAGGCTAGTTCTGCAAGTGAGTCTTCAAGCCCAAGATGCTGTTTATTTGCTCGGATTTCAACCCCGACGAGAAAAGCGCGTTCACGCGGATGAGTTGTTGGTTGTGAAGTTTTTTTTGACACTGGCTTCCGTTTCTAATTCTTGTTTTGATTTTGACTGTTCAAACTTTCCAAAAAATTTTATCATACTAGGGTCGCCTGGCTCTGTGCGCGTAGGCAATAGGATATGAAAGGTCGTCCCTTTTAAATTAACTTCATCAAAGCCTTCCGAATCAACCCAGATCGTGCCGCCATGCGCTTCTATTATGCCCCGAGTAATCGATAAGCCGAGGCCTGGTCCGCCGCCTTTGAATTTTGTTTTCCCGCTTGAGTGCAAGTTGGTCTGTCCCAGTTGTCCGAATTTCTCAAAGATGATCGGTTGATGCTCGAAAGGAATGCCGATGCCTGTATCTGTGATCGTGATCTCAATAAAACCGGGCAGCAGGCGTCCATCCAGGGTGATCGTGCCTTCATCCGGTGTATATTTAATCGCATTGGATGTGACGTTGTGAAGTGCCTGATAGAGCCGCTCTGAGTCACCATAGATCATCAGGTCGCATCCTTCAAATTGTTTAATTATTAAATTCAATTTTCGCTCAGCTACCGTTATTTCTAACTCGTTTTGTAAAAGGTTTAATAGATGACTGATCCAAAGCGGCTGATGATTAAGAACCAACAAATTGCTGTCTATTAATGAAACGTCGATCATGGCGTCTATAATGCGGCGCAAACGCTGGATGCCCTTGTTCACGCCTTTAAGTAAATCATTAATTGGCGACTGTGATTGTTCAATTACATCCACGATCATGGTGGTGTAGCCCTCGATCAGGGTTAGAGGGGTTTTTAATTCATGCGCTGCGACGGATATGAAGTTGGATTTATTTCGATCCAGCTGTTGAAGTTTGTTCTGTGTATGTTCCAGCTCGGTCGATATATATTCCAGACGGGCTTCCATTTCGTAACGGACGACGACGCTCAGGCTGTGAGTTAAAACCGGGATGATGGCCGCGAGTAATTCCAATGCCTCTTTTTGTTTGAGGTTTTCCCGCGCAACTTCGATGGTCAGGCTGACCATGCGGTTGATCACATAGGAAACAAAATAATCACCTTCTTCAAGGTTCGTTTGCGTGGATGCGTGTCCCCAATCATATAAAATCGGGTCGAGCCAGGCGGTATCACCACTCATGATCGTTTGTTCAAGGAGTTCGTAAAATCGGACAAGCTGCTCTGCAAAACCAGCACGAACTCCCTCACCGCTGGCCAGCTCGTGCGAGATGCGCTTTACCCAAGGGGTGTGTATTTTTTTGAGGGACTCCTGGATTGTCATTGGCTTAAGTTTACGCCCAGTTTAGTTTTTTGACCATAGATTTTCATCCGCAGATTACGCCGATTGCGCAGTTTTGGTCTTTAATAATCTGTAAAATCTGTTCTATCTGCGGATGGCGTTTTATTTGGCGTGTTGTACTACGATCCAATGCCATAATGTTTCACCGACGGCTTGTAAACTTTTAGCAGAGACCTTGTCGGGGGTGTCTTGAGTGGTGTGCCAGTAGGGATAGTCAAAATCGATCAGATCCACGGCGGAGATGCCGGCTTCGAGGAATGGCGTGTGATCATCTATCATGCTGAATTTTTCTTCGTTGATAAATTGTTTGCTGTACCCAAGTTTTGCGGCCGTGGACCAGATCTCCGTGCGGATCTTTTTGTCGGACCGGCACGCTGCTGTTCATCCGCCGCGCCGTCATCGTGGGCCTGATGCTGCTCGGGTGGCTCTACTTCCGGATCGCCGGCGAAGCCTACGCGCTGGTCAGCATCGGCCTCATCAGCTTTGCCGCCGTGGCGCAGTTTGCGCCCGCCTTGCTGGGCGGTTTGTACTGGAAGGGCGGCACGCGCAACGGCGCGCTCGCGGGCCTGGCTGCGGGCGCGCTGCTGTGGGCCTACACGCTGATGCTGCCGTCGATCGCCAAG
>JANODZ010000430.1:0-7126 GCA_031412935.1 Anaerolineales bacterium | reverse complement strand
GGGCTGGGGCTGGCAGTAAATGAAATCAGTACTGCAATGAACAAAGGCAGGCATACGACAGTAACACGTCAAATGTTTGCGCTTGATGGCGGCGGCTATGTGGCCGATACGCCGGGTTGGAAAAGCCTCGCGCTATGGGATACTGAAGCCGAAGAAATGGATGCGTATTTTCCAGAATTGCGAGATCTTGTGCCGCACTGCCAATTCAGTGATTGCTCGCATAAACATGAGCCGGGCTGCGCGGTGCTTGCCGCGTTGAAAGCTGGCACAATACATCCCGAAAGATATGATTCTTATTTAAGATTGCGGGCTGGGCAGGAATAGGAATTTACGATTTACGATTTTTGATTTACGATTGAGACCTTCAACCTGTAACCTTCAACCTTCAACCTACCCAATGACTGATAACTGGAACTTACTCGGACATGAATGGGCTGTGGCTATGCTCCGCCAGCACGCGGCGCGCGGTGATGTTCGCCACGCCTATCTTTTCTGTGGACCTCCCGGGCTGGGCCGCCGTACTTTGGCATTGCGCCTCGCTCAAGCATTGAACTGCACAAACCCCATCGCTGCGGGTGTGCCTTGCGGCGGAATCTGTCGCGATTGCAAACAAATTGAAGCGATGCGTCACCCTGATATGAATGTGATTCAAGCAGTGGATGATAAAGAGAATCCAAAGGAAGGTGGGATTCTCAAAGTGGATCAGGTGCGGGAAGTGCAGCATGCTTTATCGCTAAAGCCTTATCAGGCAAAATATCGTGTGGCATTGTTTTTGCGTTTTCAAGAAGCGAATGACAACGCCGCCAATGCGCTATTGAAAACTCTTGAAGAAGCACCCGCACATGCAATCCTTTTGTTGACTGCTGATACCCCCGAACAACTTTTGCCAACTATTGTCTCACGCTGCGAGATATTAAGATTGCGCGCACTGCCTGTGAAAACCATTGAAGCCGACTTGCTCTCTCGCGGCGTGGATGATGAACGCGCCCGCCTGCTGGCACACATCAGCGGAGGCCGCCCCGGTTACGCCCGCAAACTGATTGACGATATTACCCTGCTTGAAAAGCGTGAAGAACGTTTGGATGATTTACAAACTTTACTTCCTGCCCCACGCGTGGCAAAATTTTCATACGCCGAAAAACTCGCCAAAGATAAAGATGCCATGCGTCAGACTCTATTGATCTGGCTTTCGTATTGGCGTGATGTGATGCTGCGCGCGGCAGGCGCGCAGACTACGCTCATCAACATTGACCGCAATATGGAGATCGAATTTCTCGCAGGCCGCCTGGATTTGCACACTGCGCGGCGCGTGGTCGGTGATTTAGAATCCGCGCTGGAAAAGATGGATATGAATGTTAATTCGCGTTTGCTCGCCGAAGTCTTGTTGTTGGATTGGCCGAAGGTATAAATTGTAGGGGCGACCCGTCAGGTTTAATCAAGCGCCTAATAAATATAGGCGGGTCGCCCCTACTTGGTAAGGAGAATTGATATGTGCCGAAGTATTAAACCATTGCGTTTGCCAGACCGCCCCGCCACGGAGCAGGAGATTCAGGAAGCGGCGTTGCAATATGTGAGGAAGGTCAGCGGGTATCGAAAGCCTTCAAAAGCAAATGAGGAACCTTTTGAGAAAGCTATATGGGAAGTAGCTGAAGCGACAAGGAAGATGCTTGAAATTCTTAACCCTATACAACGTGGGGAATAACTCAGGAGGAGAATTTTATGTTCGATCATCGCGATAAACAGCTCACAGATTTAGAAACAGCCTACACAGACTTCATGCAAACCATGAAAAGCCTTTCTGCTGAAGACTTTTTAAAATCCCTCGGCGATTGGACTGCGCGTGATATTGCCGCGCATTTCATCGGCTGGAACCGAATCACATTGGCAGGTTGCAGTGAATTGCGTGAAGGCGTGGAGCCTTTTTATTTTTATGACGGCACGAATGATTATCGAAAGGTCAACGCGAGATTCATTGAACAATACCCATCTGCTGATCGTGAAGTATTGTTAGAAGAGATTGCCGCCAACAAAAATGCCTTGATGAATTATTTGAAAACGATTCCCGAAAACGAATGGGAACTGGACACAGGGATTGTCCATTATCGTGACAGCCCCGCAACCATAGCGCGCTGTGTTGATTCTCTTATCCGCGACTATCGAAAACACAGGCAGGAAATTTTGGAAATAAACCCCGGCTAAAAAAATTACCCGGAAACTTAACCCAAAACTGCCAAGAGCAGGAGCAAGTCCACAATCATTCTGAGCTTAGCGGTGGGATTTGATATTTCATATAAATTAAGTTCCTACGAATATATTTGTTCGTCATTATCCCTTCCGGATAACGTGATTTAATGGAATTGATCTTATCAAAGTTTGAATATGTAACTAGTATTGTGATGCCTTTCCCGTCTTTAACCAAGGCGGGGAGATCATCAATGCTCTTGAGATCGATTGCTGCTTCCACCCCGG
Source organism: Anaerolineales bacterium (assembly GCA_031412935.1). GTDB lineage: Bacteria > Chloroflexota > Anaerolineae > Anaerolineales > Villigracilaceae > Villigracilis. The sequence continues at coordinate 4,657 of JANODZ010000430.1, read as the reverse complement.
CAAGAAATCGAATGGTCCCGTGGTTCGCATAAATATCTCCATGCCCTAATATATAAACATGATCTGAGGGGGCGTCTAAAATAATTTCTTTTGTAATTGTTATTGGCAAAATATTCATGGATTTTGGATACACTCCAAAGTAGTAGTATATATTGATGCCCAATACCACTGCCGATAGGCCGAACGTCATTAATGCAGATAACCAGATCAGGAATGAACGAATATTTGAAAGTTTATTCTGTATTGTGAAAACTCGGTAAGAATCCAGTTGTAAATGCAGGCTGACTTTACGATGGAGAAAAAGCTTGTTGAGGAAATCATTTAATATATTCCATGTTCGCTGCATAAAAACTCCCCCTGTGATGAAAACCATAGGAGTCACTATGAGCAGTCTCGTGCCGCTTGGAGCGTTATTTGTTATTACTCCGCCAATAATAGTGCCAAAAACGTACCACAAAATCAAAGCCATTTCAGGAAGCCGCCGTGGCCTGGCAAAAACAACTCCCAAGCCAAGCCAAAATAATAATGCTGTAATAAAATCAAATGCTGGGATAGTCTGATCATAAAAAGAACTGCCATCACCTGATTGTAAGTAGAAATTTAAATTCTTCCTGATTTGCTTCTGAAAAATTGAAACCAGGTCGTTCGATAAGGTCGTATTCTGCCCATACATGTTTTTGATATTATCCGGATTAAATATGGAGACAGTTTCCATTCTGCCAGTAAAATCAATTGGGTGTTGCAGGTAATGTACTCCAAGCGGAGCAAAGGCTAAAATTGTGGCGAATACCAGGATGGCTATTTGGATGATATTAATGCGTTTTTGCATAAATAGAACGATACATAGCGGCAATGCGATAAGCGGAATCAGCCGTGAGTAAACCCCTATATATTGAGCCAGTCCACATGTCAACCCAGCCGCAATATAAGGAGTAATGTTGAATTTAGCTTTTGGAAAGATTGATGCGTCGGATTTTTTCCATTCCTGATTCTGGCCAGGTGGATCGTGTGAATGTGGGGCTAATAATAGTAAAATAAAGAGAAGCATAAAAAAAGCAGATTCGATACAATTCACACCAAGCCGGCTGTAATGGATATGGAAATGGCTGATTGAAATTAGCCAAGCCCCTGAAAACCCCGCCAATTTCCCCCAAAACTTTCTTCCAATTAGATATACTAAAGGGATACAAAGAGTCCCAAACAGGGCGGATACCATTCTTATCCCAATTTCATTTCTTCCAAAAATATGAATTGCGCCTGCCGGTAAATAAAAAAATAAATTAGGTAGAGCTGCCCAGCCAGTACCAAATGGTGCTATCGGATTCCCAATCCCTAAAACTCGAAGGGCCTCCATGCCTATTTCGCCTTCATCGCCGTGCATCACAGCGGGAAAATGATCGAGATCTGTGGCTCTCAGGAACAGCGCAATTTCGGTGATAACAGCAACGATTGATATTTCGATAAACAAATGCTTGCGCATTTTTAGAGGCAGCTTTTCAATTCGTTTTAACCAGGCAAAAGGATTTGCTTTGTCAAAGACCATCCCCGTTAATATGATTAATATTATGGAAGTTAACCAAAGAATTAAAGAAAGCGAGCCAGCTTCTGGATTTTTAGAAAAATCGACAGCTCCCGTTCCAAATAAAATAGCAAGGACAAATAATATTGCCGTGAGAATTAGCCGACCTGAGCTAATTTCATGTTTCTCAGGGATGATTGTTTCATTTTCATCTTCGGGGCGGTTTTCTATCAAGTTCCAAAAAGAACAACACATGGTCAATGAGGCCAATAATGCCAACACTAACTGATTGAAAAAGACACTGGCGGCCCCTAATATACAAGCTGTGAAAAACAGGCCCAATCTATTCGATTGCTTTTTCTTATTTAAGCGATTTGACATGTTTTCCCATCTTGATTACTAGGTTTATTTTATAAGGAGTTTTCCCAACGCTTTTTATTGTCTTTGGATAACAAGTTGTTATTTATTATACATCTTACATTCACTTTTCTGTTAGATCTGCCATATTAATTTAACTGTTCAAACATTTGTTGATAGATCCCAGGCGCCGCGGCGATGATGGATTGCGGTGCGGAAATGTAATCTGGTTTTCCATTTATCGCGGTGACGCGCGCGCCTGCTTCTTCAGCGATCAGTCCTGCGGCGGCGATGTCCCAGGGTTTGAGGGTCAACTCCCAGAAGCCATCGAAACGGCCGGCGGCCACGTAACAGCCGTCCAGGGCGGCGGAACCGAGGCGGCGCACACCTTGAGTCATCTTGGCCAGTTTTTCAAAGTTCTTAAAATTATCCTTGTCCGTGTTCCATGTGTCATAGGGAAAACCTGTCACCAGCAAACTCTTTTGCAGTTCTGTTGCATTGGATGCGTGAATTGTTTTTCCATTTAGAAATGCGCCTTTGCCGCGTTCGGCCGAAAACATCTCTTCGCGCAGTGGATCGTACACCGCGCCAAGGATTACAATTCCGTTCATGGCATATGCGATGGATACACAAAAGGCGGGGATATGGTGCGCGTAATTCACCGTCCCATCCAGAGGGTCGATATACCAAATTCCATCGCCGGCGCCATTTGTCTCGCCGCTTTCTTCAGCCAGGATATGACTGTCTGGAAAAAGGGTTTGGATCTCCTTGATTAAAAAAGATTCAGAGGCATGATCTATTTCTGTGACGAGATCAATGACACCTTTATAGCTGACCTGATGTTCTTGGTTATACCCTGCGCGTAAGATGGCGCCGGCTTCACGCGCTAAACGTTCAAGATCTGGGAGAGTTGGTTTCATGAATTTCCGTTCCAAATGCGGCGCCCGAGTGCGGAGAGTACAAATTCCACAGCGAGCGCAGCAGTTTTATTTTTTTCATCAAGGATCGGGTTGACTTCGACTACATCCATGCCGATGAGTTTGTTTGTTTCAGCGATCATCTCGCATGCAAGGTGAGTTTCGCGTTGCGTAAGCCCGGCAGGGACGGGTGTGCCAACGCCGGGCGCATGTTGCGGGTCGAGCGCATCCAGATCAAGCGAAAGGTAAATACCATCCACATCGCGGCTGACTTGTTCAATCGCTTTTTCAATCACAGATACCATTCCAAAGCGATCAATCTGTTCCATGCCCATTACCATTGCCCCGGCGTTGCGCAGGTTAACTTTTTCCCCGGAGTCCAAATCGCGTGCGCCGATGATGGCGATCTTCAACGGGTCAATAACAGGAATGGGCTCGTCCCACAACTGAACCAGGTTTGTATCTCCAAGCCCGGCAAGAATGGCAAGCGACATGCCATGAATATTTCCTGAAGGCGTGGTCTCGGCGGTGTTGAAATCAGCGTGCGCATCCAGCCAGATCACGCCGATTTTTTTGTTGCGCGCTGCGCCGCGAACCGAGCCGATCGATAGGCTGTGATCTCCGCCCAATACAAGCGGAAAATTTTTCGCTTGTATTGATGTGGCAACTGCGCCAGCCACGCGCCGTGACATCGGAATGATGCAATCAAGATATTTTAATTTTGGATTCGTGATCTTGCACATTTCAGCAATGGGCACTTCCACATTCCCTTGATCATTTACATTGAAGCCAAGCTCTTCGAGTTTTTGTTGTAATTGTGCATAACGGATGGCGCTGGGTCCCATATCCACACCACGGCGGTCTGCGCCAAGGTCTATCGGTACGCCAATAATGTCTATTTGCATGATTTATTCTCCATTCCTAAAAAATAGCTCGAAGGATGGATGTCGAAAGATTTCTTTTTTTTCTTCATCCTTCATCCTTTATATTTACGCCGTTCTATAGTAACCCACATCCACCGAATACACTCGTCCGCGCTTGATGACTTGCTTCACTAGATTTGTTCCATAGCGATATCCAATCTGACGATAATCAGACACAGACAGGATCAGCAGATCCGCTTGTTTTCCGACTTCGATGGAACCGATCATATCGGACCTGCGAATTGCGTGGGCGGAATTAATAGTGGAGGCCGCGATGGCTTGCGCAGGCGTCAATTTCATTGCGCGACAGGCAAGCGCAATCACAAATTGCATCGACTCGTTCCAGGTTGTGCCGGGGTTGCAATCTGTCGCCAAAGCCAGAATGGCATCTGCCTCGATCAGTTTGCGGGCGGGCGTGTAATCATGTTCAGCCAATCCAAAAGGAGTACAGGGTAACGAAACAGCGACGGTATCTGATTTTGCAAGTGCTTGAATATCTGCATCGGATGTCCGCACCAAATGATCAGCGGATGCGGCGCCTAGTTCAGCTGCGTGCGCCGCGCCGCCGAGGTTGTCAAATTCGTCAGCGTGGATCTTGAGTGGGAATCCCAGCGACCCAGCGCGGGTTAAGATTTGACGCGACTGTTCCAGGTCAAAGGCTTTCGTTTCGCAGAAGACATCCACAAAAGGCAGAGGCAGGCGCGGAGCATGCGTCTGCCACCATTCTTTTAACATCGGCAGCATGCTGTTGACGACTTCATCGGTATAGCCTTGCGGATCATCTTTGAATTCAGGGGCAATGGCGTGTGCGCCGAGGAAGGTGATGGCGAGGTCAAGCGGACCTTCATCCTCAAGCATCAGCAATGCTTTAAGCAAACGCAATTCAGTTGAGGTTTGCAAGCCATAGCCCGTTTTTACTTCGGCGGTGGTTGTGCCGTGCG
>JANODZ010000429.1:0-2024 GCA_031412935.1 Anaerolineales bacterium | reverse complement strand
CGGTCGTCAAATCCACGCGGTAGCCGGGGATCGATTCCAGTTTATCCAGGGTGCCGCCGCTGAAGCCAAGCCCGCGGCCGGACATTTTTCCGACAGGCAGACCGCAAGCCGCAACCATCGGCAGAACCGAAATGCTGGTTTTATCTCCCACGCCGCCTGAGGAGTGTTTATCCACGGCAATATCAACTACTTTGGAAAGATCAAGCACCTGGCCCGAATGAGCCATGGCAAGGGTTAAATCTGTAGTTTCAGCAGAAGTCATCCCATTTAACATAATCGCCATCGCAAAAGCGGATGCCTGATAATCGGGAATCTCACCCCCGGTAAAACCATTCACAAAAAAATCAATTTCCTGTGAGGTTAACTCTTTTTTATCGCGTTTTTTGATGATGATGTCTACCGCACGCATAATGAATCTCCTGAATGGATTCTATTTTATCGCAAATGGCGGCAGAGAGCGGAAGGATAATTACCGGGAAATGCAAACTGCAAATGTTTTTCACATTTGCAGTTTGAGCCTATCTTTTGACTAACTTCTGGCCTTCCTTACCATCTTGAACTGTCCAGCCGAGGGACGAGATGTTGTCACGCAGGCGGTCTGATTCGGCGAAGTCTTTTCGGGTACGCGCTGCCTGGCGTTTTTCGAGCAATGCCAGGGCTTCGGCCGGAGGCGCATCAACTTCCACCCTTGAAGCATGTGCCACCATTTGCCAGGCGTCGGGGCGAAGTCCATGCTCAACCGAGGCAGGGTACTTCAACTCTCCAAGCTCACTCATCGCAAATTTCGCTCCCGCAGGATGCATTTCCATTCTATTTTGTTTTAGAACAGAAACCGAACTAACACCGCTCACCTCACAAGATTTTGTATCAAAATCCATAATAATTCCGGAGTGTTCGTCCAAACCCACCAGCATATTTTCTGGAGGCAATAATTTCCGCCATTGATCAAATCGCTCAATCCCCATAAAACAACGGCTGGTATCCAGGTCAATGCCGCCTTCCGCATTATTCCAGTGCGGCACAAAGGAAATATTCATGCCATAATCTGCGAATAAATCCAGGCCGGGTTTGGTATGTATATCTTCGCCAACTTTGTAAATTTCATAGACAGGCAAAGCCCATGCGCCGACGGAGATCGTTGCCGCAGAGGCAAAGATCAATGTTGCTCCGAGCCTGTGACGCGCGCGGATGATGTCCCATGCAAGTGTGCCCTGCAACTGACGGACCGCATAGCTGGGACTGCCCGGACCCATAAAAATCATATTCGCATGTAATAAGGGTTGTAATATTTCCGGATTGTCCGGGCTGAATTCCGTCCCTTGTCTGCGGGCGGGGATGATATCAACCCCTGGTTTGTAATTCTGCAAACGTGTTTTAAGAAACTCTGCAACTTTTCCCGCTACCTGAAAAGAATTTAACTCAAAACCGGCAGTGGTCTCCATCACCGCGATAGATAACGGCTCAGAAATTTGACGGGCAAGCGCTTCAAAGATACGACCGCCCGCGAGGGATGTTTCACCGGAGCCGAGAAATGCAACACGTCCTAAAGTCATTTTATTTGGATGCTGTGTAAAGTTGGTGTATTACTTTTAAAATCAGATATGGGTTCATCAGGATAAAATAGTATTTACTTAAATCACGTTAGTCACTTTTGAACGTATTTAGGCATGTCGCATCGCTCAGGGAATCACGGGTCAGTTACTTAAAAAATTCTTTTAAAAACTCTACTGTAGCGCTCACCACTTGAGCTTGCTGGTCGGCGCGCGAAATCGTCGCTTCATTATCCCCGGGCTGCGAACCGTAATCGCCAAATTGCGCGTGGTTGCCGCCATCCAAGACGACGTATTGTGCGTCTGCCGTAAGCAGCGATTTTTTCTCATCAAAAATCGCCAGGCCTGACATATCATTTGTGCCGTAGATGGAAAGCATTTTCAGGTCACTTTTATTGAGCGAATCCTCTGCGGGATAGGAAGCCCAAAAGATCAAACCTGCTATTTCATCAAGATTATTTTTTGCGAACAATG
>JANODZ010000428.1:0-1507 GCA_031412935.1 Anaerolineales bacterium | reverse complement strand
ATTCTGCGACTTGGTCGGCGTGTATTGCTGCGCCCGAGGACGGGCGCACTCCGGACACGAAGCTACTGATAATGCGGCGGCTTGATATTCGTGGCTTTGATGCGATCAAGCTCCATGGATTCCAGTGTCTGTGATTGCCGCTGCGCCTGTTTCTTCAACACATCAATCGTCTTGGCCTGTTCGATGATGACTTGATTGAGCTGCTCGACCTGATGTTCGAGATGTGCGGAGTTCGCTTCGAGTCTTTCTAGCCGTTGTGAAATCTCGTCGCTCATCGGTTCAAAAACTTTCTGTGTTTGGCAAACACGCCGCGTAGCGATTGCGACAAGTCATCCTGCAGCTCTTGCAACTCTTGATACGCGGCTACGGCCTCGGCTTTGGGCGTGGAAGTCTCGGCGTTGTTCAGCGTCACAAACTCGTCCGTGATGTCTTCGATGCGCGCTTTATCGCCGCGCTGCAATCGCCAGCACCAGAGTGCCTGCAACGCCGCGCCATACGCCGCGCCTTCGGTCACCTTCAGTGTCACCACTTCCGCGTTGAACGCGTCCGCCATGATCTGCCGCCACAACTTCGACTTCGCGCCGCCGCCCGTCGCGCGGATTTGTTTTGCTTTCACCCCGAGCGTAGCGAGACGACGCAATCCATAATTCATTCCCAATGTCGTGCCTTCCATCGCCGCGCGGCAATAGTGGCTCGCGCTGAAAGTCTTTGTGTTGATGCCGATCATCGCACCCGTACCGTCAGGAATATTGGGTGTGCGTTCGCCTTCCAGATAAGGCAATAACAACAGGCCGCTCGAACCGGGAGCAACCTTCGCCGCCTTGTTCTCGAATTGTTCATGAGTATAACCAAAGTCCAATCGCATCATCTCCGTGGCTACGGTCACATTCATCGTGCAAAGCAACGGCAGCCAGCGGTTCGTGGAATCGCAGAACGCAGCGATCTCGCCATCGGCTTATTAATTAATGATCCTGCTGCTCAGAAGCTGGCGAATTATTTAAATCAGCCGGATTGCAAAAGGATAATTATCGAGGGCCTGGTAGGCTCAAGGGATATCTTTTTACTTTTTGCAAGCTTAAAGCAAATTCCTCGCTCCATTATCTATATCGCATTAGACAAAGAAGATGCAGCTTATATTCATAATGAAATCGAAGAATTTCTTAAATCTCCCCAGGTAAGTTTTTTTCCGGATTCTTTCAAGAAACCCCTTTTTTTCGAGGAGCTTGATCCTTTTCAAGTGCAACAAAGAATGGAAGCGCTGGATAAAATGTATTCCAAACAAGCTCATGTTCTGGTCACCTATCCCGAGGCTCTCTTTGAGAAAATGGTATCTAATAAAGAAATCAATGAGGCGAAAATGGAATTCGTCTCCGGCCAAAAACTGGACTTGGATGATATTATTCAAAAACTAAATTATTACAGTTTCCAGCGAGTGGATTTTGTTTATGAACCCGGGCAATTTTCAATTCGGGGGGGCATCTTAGATATTTTTTCTTTGGTTTCTGAA
>JANODZ010000427.1:0-6782 GCA_031412935.1 Anaerolineales bacterium | reverse complement strand
AAATTCCAATATTTTTTCGATCCAAAATATAGACGCAGCCCATGCGACTTTGCACACTGGATCAGCCATTCCAAAGCAATATCAGATAACCCTGCCTCTCTATAACCACCCCCGACATCCGTGTGTGACCCGCTAAACCAGACTTGCTTGATCTTCTGTTTGTTTTCGTCGCCATATTGATTCCAAATTGTCGGAAGAAACCATACGCGATCGTCGTCAATTGACAATGCCTGGTAGGCATTCTTTACACTGCGATGCAGGGTGAAATCGTGAAAACTATGCTTCCACCACGGCAGATGATCTATCACCAAACTCAAACTTGCCAACGGAACAAACCCCAGAGCCGGAACCGTATCCCACACACCAAGGAATTCAACCTCCGCCCACATGTTCGGATGGGCAAGCGTGAATTGATTTGCCTTGTCATTCATGTCGTTTCTTAAGGCTTTATAAAATTGATCTGATGCAGTGCTGATGAAATGACTTCCGCGTTCAGTCAATTTCTGCATAAATTTTCGGTTATCCTCTTCAAGAATCGTCTCTTGATCCTGTGTAATGGGTTGACGACCCGTTTCATAAAGCTTGAAAGCCTCTTCAATCAAGGCCGAACGTGATTTAGGAAGTATGCCAAAAAAATGAAGAAAACTAGCCAGGCTCCGAACTGTGGCAGCGCCGCGGCTATATCCGAATAAATATATTTTGTCGCCGGCGTTGTAATTCTCAAAAATGAAACGATAACATTGAACTATATTTGCAGTAAAACCCACTCCAAAGACATTTTCGCTTATTTTTCTCCAATCGCCGCCCAGGCCCTGATCATAAAAGACGATCTGGTTTTCAGTACGGTCTTCAAGCATTCGATAAAGTTTATAGACATTACTATCATGGCCTTTACCCCCGTCCTGTGCTGTTCCATCTGAAAGAACCACTATGTTTTTTGACAAGACAGCCTCCTACAAATTAGTAAAGCCCAAGTCTATCGTAGTATTAAAATTCTAATGCAATTCTCGCTATATATCAATGACTCATCCTGGGCAGGCGGGCATCAGACTCTTGGGGATTTTTCTCAACTCAAGTGGACGTAAGTTACAGTTCCTAATGCTATAATCCCAGCTATGAAATACGAAACCATTCACAACTTATCCCTCCCCAAGATCGGATTCGGCACCTGGAAGATTGGCGGCGAATCATCTGCCAACCCGAAAACTGATCCTGTCTCGAGTGCCGCAATACGATCCGCATTAGAAATCGGATACACCCATTTCGACACCGCCGAAATGTATGCCAACGGTCACAGCGAAGAATTGCTTGGGCAGGCGATTCGAGAATCAACTACGCCGCGTGAATCTTTATTCATCACCTCCAAGGTCATGCCTACACATTTGAAATACGACCAGGTGTTGAATTCCTGCAAAAACAGCCTGCAGCGCCTGCAAATGGAAACCATTGATTTATATCTAATCCACTGGCCAGACGCGAATATAAAACTTGGGGAAACTTTTCGTGCGCTCAACAAATTAGTCAGGGATGGCAAAGTAAAATATTTGGGGGTAAGTAACTTTAACTTAACCCAGCTCAAAGAATCACAAACCCTGTCTGAAACCCCCATAATCACAAACCAGGTTCCCTACAGCCTTGCTGATCGTAGTTATGTTACAAACAGCGTATTGGATTATTGCCAGAGCAATGATATTCTTCTTACCGCTTACTCTCCAATTAACGAGGGCAGACTGCAAAGCAATTCAGCGCTTGAATCAATCGCAAAAACGCATAATACAACCATCTATCAGATTGCGCTGGCATGGGTCATTTCGCAGCCGCGCATCATTACAATTCCCATGTCTTTCAATCCTCAACATATAAAAGAAAATTATGATGCGGCGGATGTCAAATTATCACAAAGCGAGATCACACAACTAACGGGTGCATAATAATTCCTTCTTTCCCCCTTTTTCATGAAACTACAGATCACCCCTGAAATCGAGATTATCGAAGAAACAAAAAACGCGATAGAACCGCTTTACCGCATCCTCATCCACAACGATCACGTCACACCGATGGATTTTGTTCTACGTATATTAACCTCCATATTTTACCTTGGCACAGACACAGCCACCGAGGTGATGCTCAAAGCTCATATCACAGGCATGGCCTATGTGCAATCAATACCCAAAACAGAGGCTGAAAAACGCATCCACCAGGCACACTTCACCGCAGAGTTGGAAGGCTTCCCGCTTCAGTTTTCAATGGAACCTGAATAATCCATCCATCCGTTGCTGATAAAATACAAGTAAAATATAATAGTAAAATGTAAATTTCAAACTGGGAGTCAATTGAAATACAATGGCAGAAATGACACGTGGAAAAGGACTGCTCGAACCATTGCTCGCAGATTTACGCGCTCAAAAGGCAAACAAACTTATCCCATCCTCTTTACGGAGCGGACGCATTCTCGACATCGGTTGTGGTTCGTATCCTTATTTTTTAGCCCACACATCCTTCGCAGAAAAATTTGCAATCGACCAAATCCCTCTCCCTCAACAAACCGCCTCAGAATTACGAATCGAAAGTTTCACGCTTGACCTCGAAGTCAAACCCCATCTGCCATTTCAAGATAGTTTCTTCGAAGCCGTCACGCTTCTCGCTGTCGTTGAGCATCTTGACCCAGCCCATATGGCAGCGCTCTTCAAGGAGATCTATCGCGTGCTTAAACCCAGCGGTCTGGTTATTCTCACCACTCCCGCAGCCTGGTCTGATGGACTGCTCAAATTTATGGCACGCATCAACCTCGTCAGCGCGGAAGAAATCCATGAACATGCCTACGCTTACACTCTCCCGCTATTGGGTTGGTACTTCGGGCAGGCAGGCTTTGAAATGACAAAAACAAATTTCGGTTATTTCGAATTCATGTTTAACATGTGGGCCACGGCGCAGAAATAAATTTGGACCCGCTTCAGACCCTTACGCAGATCAATCTCGACGATTTGATTTCATCCTTCGGTTGGCATAACCAACCCTTCTTCGTGCAGATATTACGAAAAGTTTTTTATAAACCTGCACAAACTTTTGCTGAATTCATGCTGGAATTTGACTCGGCGATCAATGAGCGCGGATTAGTGGAAGCCTCGCGCCTGACACAACAACACTTCGTGCGCGATATACGCGTCTTTGGTCTGGACCTGATTCCTGATTCAGCGTTTCTAGCATTATCCAATCACCCAGGCATGAGCGACACCCTCTCTCTATTTTGTGCGCTTAATCGTCCACGCCTAAAAATCATCGCCCTCGACCGCCCCTTTCTGAATGCGCTTCCCAACTTAAGCAAGCAACTCTTTTACATAAAAGATGACACGGCTTCCCGATTTAGCCTTGTGAGACAAGTCACATCCCATTTACGAAACGGGGGCGCGGCATTGACCTTTCCTGCAGGCAGAATTGAGCCCGACCCTGATATTTATATGGGCGCAGAAGATTCACTGCAAAGTTGGATCGCTAGCGCCGGCGATTTTATCCGCCTGGCGCCGGAGACTGCCGTTCTCCCCATCCTGGTACGAGGTGTAGTCTGGAATAAACCCGCAAAACATTTTCTTCTTGGGATAAAAAAGACCCAGGCAGAAAGGGAGAAGTTAGCCGCCGCATTTCAAATTCTGGCGCATGTGGGTTTTAAGAAAAATAATGTGCGTGTGCGCGTACAAATTGGCAAGCCGATATATGCAAAAGATTTAGGGTCTACCGAAACTGCCATTATTCATGAAGCTGTATTGACTGAAATGAAACGCCTGCTCAAAAATCCACCTCAAGGTGAAGGTGTGAGTGTAATGTAAAGAAAGTGAAAATCATTTGTGAATCAATCTGTTGTTGTACCCGCAAGTATCGGCTCATCGCCGTTGTATCGCAACAAATGCGGCCACCTGAGAATGATGAGAAAGGTGCCAATGATGCAACCAATTCCCCCGCTGATCACAGCGAAAGACACACCTAAAAATTGCGCCGCAATGCCCGCCTCAATTTCGCCGAGCTGCGGACCGCCTTGAAAAAATATCTGGTTGATACCCGTCATGCGTCCGCGGAGTTGATCCGGTGTCTGTAACTGGCGCAGGGTATTGCGGATGATGGTGCTAACCCCGTCTGCCGCGCCGGTGGTTGCCAGCGCGAGCCATGCGATTAAGAGCGACCTCGTCAAGCCGAAGATGATGGTGGCTATTCCAAATACAATCACCGCGCCAAGGAACAACTGTCCTTGCCTGCGCAATTCTTTAACTTGTGAAATCACCAATGCAGCCAGCACCGCGCCCACAGCCTGAGCCGCGGAAAGATATCCATATTCCACCACACCGACATGTAAAACGCCCGTGGCAATGATAGGCAGCAGCGTATTTGCCGAAGCAAAAAATGTCGCAACAAAATCCAGCAGCATCGTGGAAAGAATAATAGGCTTGCTCAATATAAAATGAATTCCTTCGCGGATCGACTCGATGCTGATGCCCGACATCTTTTCTGAAATTGTCTGCGGCACGTCACCGATCATCACAAGCGCGATCAAAACAGAGATGAATGAAAACGCGTTGAAATAATAAACAGCAGACTGGCCCGCAAATGCAATCATGACTCCTGTCAATGCGGGGCCGATGACGGAGCCGGCTTGAAATGCAGTGAATGTCATGCTGAATGCGTTTGGCAGATCCTTTGCAGGGACGAGGTTGGGAATCAAGGATTGACGTGACGGTCCGTCAAAGGCGATGGCAACCGCTTGAAACGCAGTAATCGCATAAATATGCCAGATGGTGATCTGCCCAAATTGGGTGAGCAGTCCCAGGCTCAGGGCCAGCAGCGCCGCAATGGTTTGCGTAACGAACATTACTTTACGTCGATTTCTTGAATCTGCGACCGCGCCGCCAATCAACGAAAAAATAAGGACGGGCAAAATACGCGCGAGACCAATCCCGCCCAGCGCGATCGGATTATTATTTAATTGATTGACATGCCAAAATAAAGCCCAGAGCTGCATCTGGGTTCCCGCGATTGATATTAATTGTCCGATCCAAAGGTATAAAAAACGTTTATGCTTGAGTGAAGGCGGAATGTGCAATCCCATTAAGTTCCCCAATCTCGGAGATATAAAAAGTCGTAGCCAATGGTGCGGTTGCTGACTTTTGCAATTGGCGGTTGCATGCGTTTGAATTGATTGCGGCGGATCCGGGCGGTTACCGCATTGACAAATTTTTCGTTGAAGCCGGCTTCGACCACCTCTTGCGGGCTGTAACGCTGGTCTACGAGCAGGTAAAGAAGTTTGTCCACTTCTTCGTATGCAAAACCCAATTCACCTTCGTCAGTTTGCCCTTCCCACAGATCGGCGGAGGGCGCTTTATCAATGATTGGGGCGGGGATGTTCAATGCGCGCGAAAGTTGACGCACTTGTGTTTTATAAAGATCCCCAATCGGATTCATTGCACTGGCAGAGTCGCCATAATGTGTGCTATATCCAAGTAGTATTTCAGACTTATTGCTTGTGCCGATGACGAGTCCTTTGAAGGCTTCGCTTTGATCAAAAAGGATGACCATGCGTTCGCGCGCCATGATATTGCCTTTCCTCAATTTTGAAATATCAGGATCAAGTTTGAAGAGTGGCTCAACCATGTCTGTAATTTCTATCGTTTTACTTTGCACGCCCAGCTGATCGATTAGTAATTGCGCGTGCTCAAGCGAATCACGACTGGAGGCTTTGTATGGCATTCGTACAACCAACACTTTCTCAGCGCCAAGCGCTTCCACGGCTAGAACGCATGAAAGTGCAGAATCCAGACCGCCGGAGAGGCCAACTACAGCGTGAGTCAGCCCCACACGTGTAACTTCAGATTTAATAAAGCCCGTCAGGATATTTCGCGCCAGGTCTGTGTTGATCGCAAGGGTAAGATCAGCCACGGGAAAGAATCCTATTTAATTCTTTTTGCACGAGATGAGTACGCTCATCACGCAGCAGAGGCAGGCGGGCGCGGGTACGGCGCAGTTGATTCAAATCCATTTGAGCAAAGATCAGGGCTTCTTCGTTATAGGGTCCGATGGCAATCTCTTCTCCATTTGGGTCGAAGAGCGTTGCCCCGCCCCAGAAATGCAGGCCGTCTTCATAACCGACTCGATTTGCATGCGCCACAAAGGATGTGAACATACTAGCGTAAGCCTTGGTAACACGCTCCACCCAACGCGCGGATTCGAGTTTTTCCTTGTCGTTCAATCCGCGCCCAGGCGATGCCGAGGAGAAAAGCATAATATCCGCGCCATCGAGCCAGAGCAAATACGGCGGAGACGCGTGCCAGAAATCTTCGCAGATGAGCATGCCTACGCGCCCAAAACGTGTATCAAAAGCGCGGATCGAATCGCCCCATGCAAAGAATCGACCTTCGTCAAAGAGACCGTAGGTCGGTAAATAAACTTTGTGATGAACGTGAATGACTTTTCCGCCGGAAAGATACGCGGAGGCAATATAGAAGCGATGACGGGAATCTTCGTCCACGAATCCTACGACGAGATCGAGATCGCGGCTCGCTTTGAGCAAATGCTTGAAGACGGAATCATCCTCTGTCGGCTTGTGTGCGACCGAGGCTACTAAATCCTGTAGTACATATCCAGTAAGGGAAAGTTCGGGGAATACGAGTAAATCTGACTTTTCAGATTTGGCCTGCTGGATGTAATCCATATGCTTGGCGAGGTTCGCATCCACATCCCCCAAATTGGTATTGATCTGGGCCAGGGCAAGGTTTAGTTTCATTGGGCGAATCTTACCA
>JANODZ010000426.1:0-2689 GCA_031412935.1 Anaerolineales bacterium | reverse complement strand
AAAATTGTTCTTCCACAGAAAGCGACCAGAGGTGTGTGAAGAATCGGCTTCTTTCAAAAAATGAGCTGGCATGGAAAAAATCAAACATATAGAATGCGGCTACCCAGATTTGATTCAAGGACCCTTTCCCTAGTTCAAGGTTCAATGTCTTTAGGTCGAGGGATGGCAAAAGAAAAATAAACGCGGCAAGCAAAGCCAAATAAAGATAATACAATGGAAATATCCGCAGAAATCGCCGCCCGTAAAATTTAGTGAAGAACTCGCGCCGCGGAAATTGATCCTTCATGCGCAATAATATATCCGTGATCAAAAAACCAGAAAGCACAAAAAATAATTGCACGCCCATCCAGCCAAAGGGCAGATTGCGCGTGTGAAAAAAGAATACGATCAGAAATGCCATTGCTCGTAAACCGTCCAGTCCAGCGATCATTTGATCCTTTTACTCCAATTCAAAACAAATATCCGAGTGATGTTGTAGACAGCTAATATTACAAAGCAAGGATCAGGATTCAGGGTGCGGGATGCAGGGAAGTCTGTAGGAGATACAAGCTGGTCGAGAGTATGTTTGGCCTGTCGTCAAAAAAAATTAGCTCTGGTGTTTCCTAAGAGACCGTTTCTTAAGTATGCTTGTTACGCAAACAAGAGCTTTTACCACAGAGAGCACAGAGTCCACAGAGGCTTTTGTAGGGGTTTTTCTCCGTGATCTTCGTGGTCTCTGTGGTAAAAAGCCTTTAAGAAACACTATCTAAGCCTGCATAAGGATAATTTAACCACAGAAACACTTGTAGGACTAACGGGTTATTTGATTTGTTCGTTTTCCTTTGTATGCTTATAATATGGTTAAATTAACGGCGATAGTTTTAGGTTAGATGCGGAAGTTAACAAAGCCTAACTCCTCCCAGGTCAGAGCTTTGACACGGTGAGCCGCAAAGCGAGACGAACCGTTAACCTACAAGATTGGGAGTTGGAAATCCGTAAGTCTGTTTGAGCACTATACATCCGCCTGACTCAGGTCAACTGGTGTATGCCCTTGCAGGAGAACTACCGTAATGTTCAATATAAATAATGCTCCGTCATAAGCCAAGACGAAGCATTATTTATATTAATGAAGATGATCTTGATTTGGATATTTAACTTGTTGTCTCCTACTTAATGAGACGTTTCGCTCTCCATAGCGAAGCTATGATTGAAACCGCAAGAATAATAAAGATGACACCGAGCGACAAGCCAACTGGGATTTTGTAAATATCCACCAGCATCATTTTTGTGCCGACAAAGACCAGCACTACTGACAACCCAAGTTTCAGGTAGTAGAACTTATCCACCACGCCTGCCAATAGAAAATACAGCGAGCGCAGACCGAGAATGGCAAATACGTTCGAGGTATAGATGATGAATGTGTCATTTGTCACTGCGAAAATGGCTGGGATCGAATCGACTGCAAAGATCAAATCAGTGCTTTCCACTAATAACAAGACAAGAAAAAGCGGGGTTGCCATTAGTTTCCCAGCTCGACGAATAAAGAATTTATCACCCTCATAATCTTCTGTTACAGGCATGATTCTTCGCACGAGTTTTACCAGCGGATTTTTTTCAGGATGCATTTCTTCGTTGCGATGAAGAGCCATCCTGATGCCTGTAAAAATCAAAAACCCTCCGAAGAGATAAATGATCCAGTGAAATTCTTTTAAAAGCGCGGCGCCCACAGCAATCAGGGTTGCACGCATGATTAATGCGCCGATGATGCCCCAAAACAAAACGCGGTGTTGGTACATAGCGGGGACTGCGAAGAACGTGAAAATCAAAACGAAGACAAAGATATTGTCAACGCTCAGTGATTTTTCAAGGAGATACCCTGTAAAAAAAGCAAGCGCCGCTTCACTATTGGAGTAAGCGCTCGCGGGCGAAAGCGTATCCCAGAAGAAATACAACCCGAGATTGAAGAGCAATGCCAGGCTTATCCACACCACACTCCAAATCGTTGCCTCTTTGATTGAAATGACGTGGGCTTTTCGGTGAAAAACCCCCAAATCCAGCGCGAGCATTGCCAGCACAAATACATTGAAACCTATCCACAGCCAAATTGTTCCTTCAAACATTCTTTATTCTCCTTTTATAAAATTGACCGTGGGAAACAAAAAGCGAGACTCCACGGTCTTAATCGTGATAGTCTCGCCAGTAGTGTAAGATGTACACATACGGTTAGCCGAGAGCTTTCGCTCTGTATTGACGACTGACCGGCCCTTGGATGGGTGGCTACTCCCTAATTTTTTTAGTATAGTGTATTTTTATTTGTTTTACCACAAAATTAAGTAAACTCTAATCCAGGGGTTTTAAGCGGATAAAATCCGCTCAGATCCGTTTGTCCGTTTCGCGAAGTGCCCTCGAAATAATTGACGTATAATCTCAATCAAATCATCGCGGACTACCCATGCCCACAGACAACCGCCCCCTCAAAGTCTTTCTCTGCCAACCCAGGCGGACCGTGACCCCGCCCCACAAGGGGATGAAATGCGCGGACTTTACCCGCAGGGACCCGCCTGACTCAAGACAGCGCGGATTGAGCGTTATAATAGCAATATGAAACAGGATATTGTTCTCCAAACCTTGAAACAAAAAAATGCCGAAATGACAACGAAATTTGGCGTGAAATCCTTGTTGCTGTTTGGTTCTGTGGCAAGGAATGAAG
>JANODZ010000425.1:0-2813 GCA_031412935.1 Anaerolineales bacterium | reverse complement strand
CCTGGTAACTGGAACTTTAGGCGTACTTGGACCGATGCGCATGTCCTATGCACGTACGATCCCGACTGTAAGATATGTTGCTGGGCTATTAAGTAATTTGGTGAATAATAATCGTTAATTCGATGCTCGAAAGTCGAATATCCAATGCCGAATAATGAGAGAGAGAACATGGCTGATAAAAAGAAATACAAACATGAAGAAGATATAAATGAGACTCGACCCACAGCGCAGACTCTGCCTGTTGATGGCGGGCAGGCAACCGTGGAAGCGGAGCGGGATGCGTTGCAAAGCCAATTGGCCGAGATTGAATCCAAGGCGTCTGAATATAAAGACGGTTGGGCCAGGTCTCAGGCGGAGTTTCAGAATTATAAAAAACGCATCGAGCGTGATAATGAATTGACGTATACGGCCATGAAAGGCGACATTATAAAAAAAGTTTTGCCGGCGCTTGATGATTTGGAACGCGCTTTGCAAAACCGCCCCGAAGAAGACGCCTGGGCGAGCGGCATTGATTTGATCGCCCGTAAATTACAGAATATTTTGGAAAGCGAAGGCGTCAAGCGTATTGATGCAATTGGCGCGGCCTTTGACCCGACTTTCCACGAAGCCATTACGCATGAACCCAGCGATGAAGTTGAAAGTGAACATGTGATCGCTGTGATACAAAATGGATATATGCTCGGGGAACGTGTGATACGCCCAGCATTGGTACGCGTGGCACAATAACGTTGGACGTTCGAACGTGCAAACGTTGATAACGAGGAACTCATGGGCAAAATTATTGGAATTGATCTAGGGACTACAAACTCTGTCGCCGCTGTAATGTCTGGCGGTGAGCCGCTTGTCATCCCTTCGGCCGAAGGTGAACGGCTTGTGCCTTCAGTGGTGGCGGTGAATAAAAATCACGAGCGCTTGGTTGGGCGCGTAGCCCGCAATCAAGCGATCACGAATCCAAATAATACTATTTTTTCGGTCAAGCGTTTTATGGGTCGTAAGGCTGATGATCCGCAGGTGGAACATACGAAAAAACGTGTCCCTTACGCCGTGACCGCGGCGGAGAATGGCGATGTGCGTGTGACACTGGATGGAAGGGATTATTCACCGCCCGAAGTTTCGGCGATGATCCTTGCAAAGATCAAAACGGATGCTGAAGCCTATCTTGGTGAAGCGATTACGCAGGCTGTGATCACCGTGCCCGCCTATTTCAATGATGCCCAGCGCAATGCCACAAAAGACGCCGGCAAGATCGCCGGCTTGGAGGTATTGCGTATCATTAATGAGCCAACTGCCTCCTCCCTGGCGTATGGACTGGATAAAAAGAAAAATGAGGTCATCGTGGTTTATGACCTCGGCGGCGGCACGTTCGATGTATCCATTCTTGATGTAGGGGATGGCGTTTTTCAAGTGCGCGCAACAAGCGGTGATACCTATCTCGGCGGTGATGATTTTGATCTGCGGATCATGGATCATTTGATTGAAACTTTTAAGAAGGACAATGGCATAGATTTGCATAATGACCGTCAATCTTTGCAGCGTTTAAAGGAAGCGTCTGAAAAGGCGAAGATCGAGCTCTCAACCGTGATGCAAACTGAGATCAATTTGCCTTACCTGACTGCAGATGCGAACGGTCCGAAACATTTAGTGATGACCCTGACTCGCGCTAAACTTGAACAAATAACCGCAGATCTTGTGGACCGTACGATTGCCCCCGTTAAACAGGCATTGGCTGACGCTGGATTAAATGCGGGGGACATCAACGAAATTGTGTTGGTGGGTGGTATGACCCGTATGCCTGCAATTCAAGATCGCGTGCGCGCATTCTTTGGCAAGGATCCCCATAAAGGGGTTAATCCCGATGAGGTCGTTGCGATCGGCGCTGCGATTCAAGCGGGAGTGCTTGGTGGAGAGGTAAAAGATATTCTGCTCCTGGATGTTACTCCGTTGACCTTATCAATCGAAACCATGGGCGGCGTTGCCACGGCTCAAATTGAACGCAACACGACTATTCCAACCCGGCGTTCACAGATATTCTCCACCGCCTCAGACAATCAAACGCAGGTGGAGATCCATGTCTTGCAGGGGGAACGTCCGCTGGCGAACGATAACAAGTCATTGGGTAAGTTTAATTTGGATGGGATTCCGCCCTCACCCCGCGGCGTCCCACAGGTTGAAGTGACCTTCGATGTGGATGCGAACGGTATTATGAAAGTCAGCGCGCAGGATAAGGCGACCGGGCGCACACAACATATCACTATCACAGCCTCATCAGGTTTAAGTGATGCTGAAGTTGAAGCGATGCGTAAGGATGCTGAAGCGCACGCGGAGGAAGACCGTCAACGCAAAGAGTTGATCGAGGCGCGCAACAGTGCGGATAACACTGCTTATGGCGCTGAGAAAGCGATCCGTGAGTTTGGTGATAAAGTGCCCGCCGAAGTTCGCAGTGATGTTGAAGCTAAGACCGCAGAAACAAAGTCTGCGGCGCTGGGCGAGGATATTGACAAGATCAAGGCCGCTACGGAAGCCCTGGCTCTGGCTGTTCAAAAGATCGGCGCTTCTGTTTATGAGCAGGGACAGGCTGCGGGTAGCAGCGAAGCGGCCGAAGCTTCATCCACTAATGAAGATGAGAATCCTGAAGTTGTTGATGGTGAAGTGAAGGAGTAAGTCTAGTTGAAGGTTGAAGGTTGAAGGTTGCAGGTTAAGAACTTTCAACTTGCAACCTTGAACTTGTAACTTAATTATGAGCAACCGCGACTATTATGAAGTTCTTGGTATTCCCAAAAGCGCCTCGGACGACGAGATCAAAGGTGCGTTCC
>JANODZ010000424.1:0-5760 GCA_031412935.1 Anaerolineales bacterium | reverse complement strand
AAAGAGTTCATCATTACGCGCCGCTACTTGCCATTATCGGACTTGGACTTTCCAGCCTGCATCAATCTTCGCTTGGCGCAATGTATGGCGTGATCAAGGCACGGCCCATTTGGTATAAACCTGAAATGGCGGTCTTGTTTATGTTTTCAGCGATCGTCGGCGGCATTGCGCTCACCCTGCTTGCATCCATGCTTTCAGCGCGATTGACCTCCAGGGCAAAAGTGAACGATATTCTCATTGAACGTGTTTCGCAATTCCTTGGCTATATGATGATCGGTTTCCTCTACTTCCGCTTTTGGGATTGGCTTGCCCAAACGTATACGTACGAACCCGGCCGCAGCGAAGGATTTAAACTGCTCACCAGCGGGATATTATCCTTCAACTTCTGGTTTGGTGAGATGATTTTCGGCGCCCTCGTTCCGACCTTCATCCTGCTCTACAAACCCACACGTTTATCTCCCTTCTGGCGGATGCTCGGTTTCGCGCTGATCGTGGGCGGCGTGATAGCCTTTCGCTATGACATAAACCTCGTCGGCTTCCTGGCAGTGATTTCCTACCTGCCCGGCGAAGCAGTTATCACCTACACTTCGTACACTCCTGCGCTGGTTGAATGGATGAGTGGGTTGGGAATCATTTCCTTTGGCCTCTTAGCTTTCTCACTTGGCGTGAAATATCTTCGAGTTGTCGATCATCGTTTGGTCAGCATCGAACATGAGCCTGTGCAAGTAATGACTGGTGAAAGACTGAATGTGTAATACGAAAGAATAAAAAAACGAGATGCTCTTGAATAAGAGCATCTCGTTTTTTTATTCCTGAAATTTGAGTTATGGCGTGGGTGTTACCGTTGCATCCACTGAGTCAGAAATTGGCGGAATTGTCTTCAGCGCGGTTTCTTCAACATTGAAAAACCCATACATTCCGCCGAGCATGGCCAGGGTCAGAATGGCGGCGATGGGGTAATAAATCATCTGGCGCTTTCGAAGAGTTGCAGGGTCTGGGCGTCGGTCGGCAATGCCGGCTTCAATATCTGCTAATTCGAGCGGATGTTCGTGGGTCATTTCTTCTTTGGATTGCAAGCCAGTGAACATGGCATTATTGGTCCGCTTAATTCGAACATGATACATGTGCCAGATGAGGATGGCAAGCACGGCCAGAACTGCTTCGCCTCCATGAGCGGCTTTTGCTGCCGGCACGAACTCACCCGGCAGGTAGGTTGTCGCTGTGATGGGATTCCACATAATAAATCCGGTGATACCCATGACAGTGTACCCCCAGACGAAGGCCCAATACTCAAATTTTTCTTCGAAGGAATAGCGTCCCATTTTCGGGGGAGATTTTGCCAGCCCGATATTGTAAAGCAGGGCTTGCAATCCATCCAGCATATCCTGCGGCGAGAGCATCATGGACCATTTCGAACGCAATACGAATACTTGATATGCAATCGTTAGCATGTGGTATATCACGGCCAGCATCACGATCGGGGTTGTGAAGTGGTGGATCGCATACAGGTTTTCAATGCCGCCCAGCATTTGTGCGACAAACACGCTGATCGGGGAGTTGGGATATTTTTGCGGCAAGCCTGTTGCGGCCAGAATAATAAATGTGGTTAAAAGGATGATATGTTCGACTCTCCGTGCAAGGGGAAAGCGGACGTAGTTTTTTGAGTTGGCGCTCATGATTGTTTTGCTCCTTTCTTACGATTGACAATGCGCCTGTAAATGTCGGTCAGGATAAAGAAGATCATACCGCCAATGATGGATGGAATCATAATCTTGTAAAACAGGTTGACATAAAACACAATCGGGGAATGTTCGGGGCTGGGTTCATAATGACTCAACCAGGCCGCGGAAAAATTGGTTGTGGCATCCGGATGACAGCGCTGGCATTTGATTAATAGGTTTTCTTTTAAAGCGAGACCAGTTTTTTCATTATTTACTTTCGAGATGTCATGCACACCATGGCAATCCGTGCAAACAGGTTTGTTGGTGGGTTGACCCGGGAATTGTTCTTCAAACAGTTTTAGGTTTGTGCCGTGAAAATCGGATACATAAGAGTTGAGCACGTTGGTGGAGATTCCATACTTATCCATAATGGATGAATCAGTATGGCATTTTGCGCACAGGGTAGGCGTGTTGTTGCGGAAACTGTCAGTTGTTGGGCTTTGTATGTTATGTACGCCGTGACAATCGATACAGGTCGGCACGTCCGTATTATTTTCTTCGGTCAGGGCATTGCCATGTACGCTTGTTTTGTATTTCTCGTAAATTGCGCTGTGACACTTGGCGCATGTTCCAGGAATATCGAGTCGCGCAGAAGGCGTAAGTTCTCCGCTTGTTTTACCGGTCAGGCGTGTTTGTGTGTGCGGGTTATGACAATCCATGCAGACGGCGGCATTTTTGTTCCCTTCATCAAAGGCGGTTTGGTGTACGCTGTCATGAGTCTTGGTATATTGTTCTTCGTGACATTCCTTGCAGGTATCTAAAAACGACAAGGTAAAGTCACGTACATTTTTTACCTTGACACTTGGATGTGGATATTCGCTGATGTTCGAGTGACAGTCCACGCAGGCCATTCCTTCTTTACTGTGAACTGACAGCCCAAATTGAGTTGGGTTAATGGTAACGGAAAGCGATTCCTGTCCAAGGGTCAGGTCTATCCCTTCCTCTTGATGGCAGGCGAGACAAAAATCGTTTGAGGGTTTATCGCCTTGAGAATTAGGAGCAGCCTGGGCGGAAGAGCCTGAAGCGGCTAAGGCGAAGGCAAAAAGCCCGAGGCCCAGGAGCAGGCAAAAGACTGGCAGTGCGCGGTGTTGAAGTCCCCAATTGCGAAGTGGGCGTGTTTGCATCCTTTGGTGCATTGCATTCTCCTAACGTATTAATTTTTTAGTATTATATTCCCTATGTAGATTCATGGGGAGAATACCCCAATTGTAAGTGGGGTTGTAAAGTGGATAAAGTGCATAATATCACTGATTTGGTGTGATTAATAGGGGATTAAAATATTGCGGGCGCTGCTTAAGCGCCCGCAATATTTTAGTTAGGATTAATTATTTGGCTGCGGGAGCTTCCGGGCGTGTGTAGATGCTCACATTACCACCCAGATCTTCGATCGAGTCAATTAAGATCTGAACGATATACTTGCTATTGTGAACGTACGCGCCGCCATCTTTTTGACTGTATTGATAGTTGAATGCGCCTCTGAGTAAGCGGGGAGTCCAGGTGGCGTAAGCCTTGCCGTCAGCGCCGAAGAAATATGGATAAGCGCCGGGCTTGTACTCAATTGCGCCGCCATTTGCTGCTGCATAAACTTGGAGTTGGGCAAAAAGGGCTTCTGCAAGAGTATCAACTTCACCCTTGACGCCTTCGGCCACATCGCCATCGCCATCGTAATCTGCTGTCGCAGCGCCGCGCACCGCTGTTGGGTTCGTGGTGTCGTGGCATGTTTCGCAGGATTCGACCTTAGCTTCAAGCGCGTGGACATCGTGACAGTCCTGGCACTTGTTCACCTTGCCTTCTTCGCTGGCGTGCATGTTCTGGCCAACGTATGTCTTGCCTTCGTACTGATACGCGCCTTGAACGTCACCGCCAAAGAGGGTAGCGCCGGCTGCGAAGTAATGGATGTTCTTGAAGCGGATCTTTGCATCGACAGTATCAGTATCTTTGCCTCTGAGAGCGGCGTTCACACTGGTAGTGGACTCGCGTCCCATATGGCATGAGACACACAGATTGGCGTCATCAGCGACGAAGTTGCCATCGGCGTCCTTGCCGCCAAAGGAAACTGTCTTGCCGCTGGGGAAGACGACGGATGCAACTGCATAGCGTTCGGGGAAGGCTTCTGTATTGTGGCAGGTGGAGCACATGAAGCCATTGCTCGAAGGCATGGATTGAACGCCAGTAGTGGAGGTTGAGCCGCTGGAGGTCACGACTGTTGTGCCACCGTCTTTGAGGAAAGTGGGCAAGCCTTCAGCGGTATGGCATTTCACGCAGGCGAAAGGTACTGTATAGAGGGGATTGCCGTCGTTATCGAAGTCCCAATCGCGGAAAGGCAAAGTGTTGCCAGCGAAGTGACCCGCATCGGTGCGGGCAAGTGAGCTGGTGTCACTGCCAAGATCAGTAATCGAATCGAAGAGCAATTGAACGATGTACTTGTTGCCGTGGGCAAACGCACCGGGATCCTTGAGGGATACCTGATAGTTGTAAGCGGCTTTGAGCAAGCGTGGAGTCCAATTCTTGTAGGCGTTCGGGTAGACAGCTTCACCTTCATCCACAGCGCCGTTGGAATTGGTATCTGCAAAGTAATATGGATAGGTGGCAGTATCGTAAACGATTGCTGCGCCGGCTTTATCAGCAGCATATTTCTGGATCTCAGCGAACAGGGTACCCTGCAAGCCTTCGATTTCGTAGAACATGCCTTCTTCAACATTTCCATCACCATCATAGTCAGGTGTGGAGGAGACCATGCGGACGTTCTTGAGGTCTTCCACTGTGGCGACATCTTCATGGCAAGTCGCGCATTGCTCAACTTTAACTTTGAGGGTATGGGGGTTGTGACAACCCGTGCATGTTGCATAGCCGTCAACGTGGGTGTTCTTCGCGTCGTAGGTCAGGCCTTCATATTCATAACCGCCATGCGTCATGCCGCCATAGAGGGTAGCAGCCGCGGCATAGTAGTGAACATTGCGGAAGCCAAAGAATATGTCTTCACCCTTGTCGTCTTTAATGGGGGCAACAACTGCGTCCATATCCGTGGCCGCAAATTTTTCGATCTGCGCATCAACGGAGACTTTGGACTCACGTCCCTGATGACATTCCATACAACGGACATCGTCACCGGCTGTGATGGTTACACCGGATGGGAATGTCACAGTTGTCTTGGAAATGGTTCCAGCATTGTGGCAAGCTACGCATTGAATACCTTGCGAATGTTCGGCAGGCACAGCGGCGTCAACTTTACCGGCTTCGGAACCATCCAAACCGAGATAATCCTGGTAACCATCGCTGGTATGGCACTTGGCGCAGAACACGGGTACACCATCAGGATTTTTTTCGGCATCATCCCAATAACGGAAAGGCACATCGGTCACATTAGCGTGGGCGCCACTTTGCCAGTCGGCCAGATATGGGGTATCTGGAATCGGCGCAACAGGGGCTTCTGTCGCGCTGGAGGTTGGCGCTGTTGCTGTGCTGCAGGCTGTTAAAACCGCGCCTACAACCATCAACACACCAAGCAAAATAAGTACTTTTTTGTAGTTCATTTTGGTATTCTCCTTTTTGTAGAAGTGGAACTAAAATTACGTTCTAAATGCGATTTGGCTGCGGTGCCTCCTATGTGGTGAGAATAGTATTAAGGGAATATGAGTAATTACTTTAGAATTCTAAGCATTGGCGAATTTTAGCACAAGTTAATTTGCCATAAAAGTCGGGTGACAAATGTCACTATAATTTGGATGAATTTTAGGGCATTACAAATTGCCATATGAGAATATATAGGTTTATACAAAGGCTAACCCCTCCTTGTCGCTGGCTGTATTAAAATCCAGATCACGAAGTGCAGATTTAATATCTTACGGGCTTGGCTTTTCTCGATGCGGCCTAACACCTGATTAAAATTATTTAGAATTCTATAGCCATATCCGTTCACTATTTATTTCCTTTGATTTTCAAATATAAAAAGTGATATAAATCATAAATTAGAGTTTGAATGTCATCATTATGTATTTCTGATCTTGCATTTAAGGATAACTTGCGAATATCTCTTGTC
>JANODZ010000423.1:0-1501 GCA_031412935.1 Anaerolineales bacterium | reverse complement strand
CAAGCAGGACGAGGCGGCCGGGAAAGGCCGCGAGGGTTTTTGCGTTGGAACCCAACTCCGAAAGCTTTGATTTATTATTCAGAAATGTTCAGGCCAATCATCTTGAACAAAGGATTACCGCGCTCCACAAGGCACTTTCGGTTGCCGCGGGTCGGGAGCAACTCTACCTCGATGCGGAAAACTGGAATCACAGCCTGACACATAAGAACTCAAGTAGCGCAGAGTGGGTTGAGACTATTTCTCTCTCCGGGTTATTTGATGAGTTTAAGATAGAAAGATGCAATTTGGTTAAGTTTAATTGTGAGGGATCTGAATTCAAGATTGTACTTTCGCTTCAAGGTTCGACCCTTGCAAGGATTAATATGATGCTAATTTTATTTCATGAAGATTTGGTCAATGGATTCCATCGGGAGGATCTAATCAAATTTTTGAACAACGCGGGTTTCTTAACCCGCTTGGAAAACGAAAACGAAAACAGGGGATGGATAATTGCCAAGAATAGGAAGTACCACAGTCGGGTGCGTCATCACCTGGCCGTTCTGGAAGGAAGATTGTGGGGAGGCACAAGGCAGCTTGTTGCGGATCTCATGAGTGGAGTAAGGAATACACCAATGTTTTCTTATGCAAAGAGCAAGATCAAAAAAGACCGGAAGGCGTAAAGCCGGAAAGGTTATTGTAACAGGCGGGGCTGGTTTCATTGGGAGCTACCTAGCTGAGCAATTGGTGGCGAAAGGCGAGGAAGTTGTTGTAATTGATACGCTCCTTCGGGGCAATAAACTTCCAAAAAATGTGATGGGCAAGGTGGCATTTTATCGTGTCGATGTATGTGACAAGGACGAGGTGACCAAATTATGTAAAGGGGCCAAGACTATTTTTCATTTTGCTGCAATTCTTGGGGTTGACATTGTGGCCGATAACCCGGTGGAGACGATGGAGACGGAAGTGAATGGTATGCAGAGCGTTGTCCATGCAGCCCTGAAAAATGGTATTACTGAAATAGTTTATGCATCGACGAGCGGCGTTTATGGCCATCATGCGCTTGAGAAGAGCGTTACAGAAGATGTGCTGATTGATCCCCGGACGAGCTATGCCATGGCGAAGCGATTCAATGAGATCTATTTGGCGGCTCTTTATGAGGAGAAGGGGATTAACGCCACTGCAATTCGGTTCTTCAATGTCTACGGGCATCGACAGGACAATCGCATGGTGGTTCCCAGGTTCTTTGAGCAAGCGTTGAAGAATCAGGACATCACCGTATTTGGGTCCGGCAGCCAGACACGCGACTTTACATGGGTGGAAGATGCGGTAAGGGCGACTATTTTGCTTTCGCAAAATATGCATGGATTTAATATTTTTAATGTCTCCAATGAAAAGGAAGTGAGCATAAGCGCGTTAGCAGATCAAATCAAAAAAATTGTTG
This sequence comes from Anaerolineales bacterium, assembly GCA_031412935.1. GTDB lineage: Bacteria > Chloroflexota > Anaerolineae > Anaerolineales > Villigracilaceae > Villigracilis. The sequence goes on along the minus strand of JANODZ010000423.1, from coordinate 81 downwards.
GCTCTTCCTCCAGAATTGTGAGTCTGAACGCTCCGGCCAAGCGATATGACTATGAAGTAGGTAGAAGATTTGGTAGCTCGG
>JANODZ010000422.1:0-5148 GCA_031412935.1 Anaerolineales bacterium | reverse complement strand
TGATGATAAGGCCGATAGAAGCACACGAGGCGCCGTTCGAGCTCCTCCCGCGAAAGCGGCTGGTACAGGGCCCGTTGGCCCTCGGTGGTGTCTCTCCAGATCAGTCCATGCGGAGCCCGCTGCGCGGCACCTCCGGCCACGGCCAATGGATCGACGTCCTGCTCGCCCCGGTTCAGATCGCACACATAGCGGCTGAGCTCAGCGACCAGCAGGGCGCCCGTCTTGAGTTTCCACAACGAAAACATCACGCTCTACGCTGAAGCCTTCGCCTTTCCACGCGTTTGCCAGTTCTTCGGCTGTCATCACAAAACTCGCGTCGCCTTCCATTTCCGCGACATTAAGGCAAAGTTGTGCCACAGCATTCAAGTCTGCCCAAGTGGCTGGGCGCAGCGTCAGGCTTGGATCGAGATATGTTTTTTCAGTCATGGTAATCTCCTTTAATCCAAACTTCGTCCTGCGCGAAGCTCTTTTTCGTATGTGACAAACTCACTCGCCACGTACATCCCCGCCCGCTGATAGAGTCTCGTCGCGCCAGTTAGATTGGACGCGTCCACACCCAGCCCGATGGTGGTCATCCCGCGCTTGTAAAATTCGGCGAACGAATGACTCAGCAGCGCGAGTCCCAATCCTTTTTTGCGCCATGCGCGGCGGACTCCCAGCGAGCGCACCCAGCCGATTCCCATGCGGAAACGATTAATGGAATAGCCCGCGATTTCATTCCCATCCCATGCGATCATCCATAAGCCGGGGTTGTATTCGGGGTCTTCAATGCGCGAATGTACCCATTCTTCCAATGTGGCGTCATGGCTGCCCCAATGATCGCGGAAAGATTCATTCTGCGCCTGCCATAGGGGGATAGTATGCTCATCCTTCACAAATGGACGTAGCTCGATTCCGTCTGGAAACGCGGGAACCTGCGGCGCTTCAGCCAACTTGACCTCCATGCGCCAGTGATAGCGGATGGGCGAGTAACCTTCGGTCTTATGTAAGTTATGACCTTCCACATCCTTGTTATCTAATCCGCTGCGGATAAAAACACGCAGATCGGGCGCTGCCAGTTTAACTTCTTCGCGCGCGCGCGCTTCAACACTGCGTAATAAAGATGTGCCAATGCCCAATCCTTTGAATTCAGGGTGGACGTAACCATCCGCATGTAAATGCACATGCTCTTTTCCGCCGCCAAATTCCTCGTATCCGACGACGCGTCCATCTTGCGTTTCAATGATAAAAGCGTCGCGTTCTACAATGAAGCCTTCGTTCTTCCATTCATTGGCTAACTCGTCGGGCGTAACCGCAACCGTCGTATCGCCATCTGCTTCACAGACAGTATAAATGAGTTGCGCAACAGCGTTGAGATCATCCCAGCGGGCGGGGCGTAAGGTTAATGTTTTATCAAGTTGTATTTCATCTGATAAAAATTGAGGTTTCATTTTTTCTCCTATATGCTTTCTATCGGTTTGCGTTTCTGGTTTGTGGGTGAGACGAGATTCACTTTGAGAGCAAGAAAAGCTCGAAGCCGGAAAAATCTGAAAAAGCCGCAGAGTCCCACAAATCCAGTGCATGCTTTGTTGGGCTTGTGTTGCGGCTAGAAAGACTTTCGGTAAAGTGTATCGCGTTTGACAATTTGAAAACCACAACTTTCATACAGCCGTATAACATTACTTGTGCTGTCGCTATCAGGAGCCAGAGCGGACTCGGTCATGCCAGCGGATTTTTGTGCCAGGAGGCTTCGGCTAATCAATGCACGGGCTAATCCACGTCGCCGAAAAGATTGGTCAACGCCTACACCTTCTGTGTAGCCGCGTATTCGATTGCACTGTTTGTTTTCTTCTTCGTCAATAAATGTCAATACATGACCAACAACTTGATTGCTTAAGATATCCCATGCAACCTGCCAGAGATGCGGTTGAAAGTGTGGACTTGTCAGCCATTCTTGATAATCATCATCTGTAGGTTTTTTGTATCCCCATTCATCCCGACTGGTTTCATCAACTGAATTCCAGATGGCGGGATAATTTTCTGGATTAACGGGGCGAATTTCTAATCCTTCCGGCAATGGAAATTCGGAAATATCATCAAGGGTTGGGCGCACCATTTCGTAAAAATAGCGTACGGGTTGATAGGCTGAACGCTCCAGCATGGTTGTAGTGCCTTTTTGAAATTGCGAGGCATTAACTTGAAGAAAATTTTCAGTTCCTGACGAAAAGGATGCCGCTATGTCACGAAAGTGATTCTCCATCCAAAGTAACATGGTATGACCAATACCTTTTCGCCGCCATTCTGGGATAAGAAAACCATTGTGTTTGTACAATCGTCCAGTAAATGTTTCATCTTCCCACCAACCGCGTGCATACCCAATTATTTTGCCAAAGACTTCAGCAATAATAATGTCTTTGTACGGGTCGCAATTGCTCAGATGTTGGTAGGAATTGGCAATATCATCTGCGGTTACATTACGCTCCACTTGGTCTGCGGCTTCACTTGCAATTAAGACAGCGGCTATTTGGGAATAATCGCTTTCACCTTGAAAGTGCCGAAAGTTTAATCCAGAGACAGAAGGTATATTTTTTACATCAATCATGCTAGTTTTCCATTTGTGATTAAGGTTGACTGTATTCGGAGCCCAACTCTTCGATCAATACAGGAATCGCCGCCGACAGGTTTTCGCATCCGTCCGCTGTCACAAGGATGTTGTCTTCAATCCGCAGTCCGATGCCCCACTCGCGGACATAAATACCGGCGTCTACTGTGAAGATCATGTTTTCTGCGATCGGTTGTTCGTATCCGCCCACATCATGAGTATCCAATCCAACGTGGTGAACTGCTCCATGCCAGACATATTTGCCAATCTCGGCGAAATCATTTAACAAACCCAAAGATTTAAGCCCTTCAAAAGATACTTGCTTACAAATGGGGTTCAGCGTGGAAAAAGCTACGCCCGGACGAATCGCTGCCATGATTGCGCGGTTGGCTGCGTAAGCAACCTTGTAAATCTGCGCTTGCCTCTCGCTGAATTTTCCGTTTGCGGGAAATACACGCGAGATATCCGTGCAGTATTCATCATAAGCCGCGCCTACATCGGACAGAATCAACTCGCCGTCTGCCAGCATAGACATGGGGTTGGCGTAGTGCAGATAAAATATCCGCTCGCCGCCCGCAATAATTGAGGGAAAAGCGCTACGGCGCTGCCCATGCGCTGCAAGTTCAGAAATGAACTCAGCTTCGAGTTCATATTCCATCATGCCGGGTTTCGCCACGCGCATCATTCGTAGAATTCCCGCCTCGGTGATTTTCATTGCTTTACGGATGGCGTCAATCTCTGCGGGTGCTTTAATCTTACGCAGCGCGGCAAGCAGCGGATAACTGTTCTTGATCACGATATGTGGATGCCGACTCTGAATACGTTGCGCGAATTCACGCTCAACATCAAAAGAACGCTCTGACGCCAACGTATCAAAACAAAGCCAAAGGGTCATCGCAGGCTGGGAAGCAATAAGCGCATCCAATGTTCTGTTCAAGTTATCAACATCTTCCACCTGTTCAATTCCACTGATCGCGTTGACCTCGGCGTCGGTAAAACGCCTGCCCGTCCAAACTTCGCGCTCAATATTTGGTTTGGCAACAAACATGCGCTCGTTAATGAGATCGTCCTTTTTTTGAATCAGTAACGTTGACTGTTCCTGTTTGATGCCCGTCAAATAAAGGAAATTGCGGTTTGTGAAAAAAGGAAAATCCTCATCCGCTGTTTTTCGCGCGCTTTCGCCGCTGAAAAATAGCATGGCATCATTCCCCGTCATCTGCGCGGATAATCTGCGCCTGTTTTCAACATGAAATTTTTTATCCATTGTTTGGTTCTCCTTTATAAATATGTCAGCTTTGACTTGAATTCCAATTATCACGCAAAATGCCCATAAAGAGCATATCCCAGCGTTTACCATCTTTGAGCAATGCGCCGCGCATACGTCCTTCGTATTGAAACCCAGCTTTCTCATAAGAACGGATCGCACGCGGGTTATATTCAAAAACGGTCAATGTGACGCGGTTTAAATTAATTTCAGTAAAGGCAAAACGCAGCATGATTTTCATCGCATCAGTTCCATACCCTTTGCCCCAATCTTCGCGGTTGCCAATGCCAAGACCCACGAAGGCGTTGCGTCCCATCCAGTTATTGACCACATCCAGATTGATGTCACCGAGCAGGCGGTTATCTTCAAGTGCGCGAATGCTAAAGAAATGATTTTCGGGAGCATCATCCTTGATCATTTTTTCAAAAAAAGCCGTGCTTACTTTTGTGGAATATACATTTGCCGCACCCGAATTAAATAGGCGTTGGAGTTCAGTGTCGCGATTCCAGTTTGTGTAGGCTTTTCCAATTTCTTCATGGTCAAATGCAGAGAGCCGAACCAGATCACCTTTGAAGATGTCTTTCATTTCATCTCCTGCCGGGCAAGCCATTCTTCGCGCAAGATGCCCATCCACAAACTGTCATAGCGGACTCCATCGCGCAGACCTTCGCCGCGCATTCTGCCTTCCAATTTGAATCCGACTTTTTCATAAGCCTTAAGCGCGCGTTCATTGTAGGCATGAAGTCCGAGCGAAACACGGCGCAGGTTTAGTTCGAGGAATGCATATTGCACCGCTAAATTCACAGCCTCCGAACCATAACCCTTGCCCCAATAATCACGCTCGCCAATGGATATGCCCAGCCATGTATCGGCGTGAGTCCATGAACTGAGCCACAGACCCACGCCGCCGATCAATTTATCGTCAGCCAGTGTGTGAATGGAGAATCGAAATGATTTCGAATTATTTTCAGCGCGCTTTTCAGTGAACTCTTTGATCTTTTTCTCAGACCATAATTGAGCAGGGTCGCTGTCCGCGAGGCGGTGTTGTTCGGTATCTCGATCCCATTTGACGAAAGCCTTTGCCAGTACTTCAGGAGATTCATCACACAGGCGGACGAGGGATCCGCGATAAATATCTTTCATCGCTTCACCCTCGACCGATTTGCTGTTCCCGCCATTCGGCATTTAACAAGCCGAAAGAGACGAGGTCCCAAAATTGACCGTCACGATTCAGTGCCTGCCGTCTGCGAATCTCCTCCATAAAACCAAACTTCTGAAAGAGACGCAGCGCGCCGTCGTTATA
>JANODZ010000421.1:0-2432 GCA_031412935.1 Anaerolineales bacterium | reverse complement strand
TGTCCATGATGGCGAATGAATCTTCCTCGCTCGTCTGTGGACCGAAGTTCATGGTCCCTAAACATAAACGCGAAACTTTGAGGCCGCTACGGCCAAGTTGTGTGAATTCCATGTGTATCTCCTTGAAATGGAAAATATATTTTTTGCCATTGAGATTATATAGTATTTTGCAATTGTAAACATGCCAGTCCTTTTCATGGTTAGTGCGATACAAAATCAAGAGTCATCTGTGCCTGCAGCTTATCTGTTCCGATCACGGATTCCAGAATGGTCTCCACGGCGCGGGTAAGCAGGCGCTGATAGCGGGATATGTTCACTGTGCGCGGGTCGGGCGCGTGGGGCAGGTCCCATGCGCGTGCGCGGGGAATGCCCAGTGTGTACAGCAAACGAATCGATTGACCGGGGCGCAGGGATTTTCCCGCGTTTTCCAATTGCTGCAGCGCGGCAGAGGCCGGCGAGGGAGATCGGTATTCATTTAAAGTACGGCTGACAGTTTGGTGAACAATGAGTTTTTCCAGCGGGATGCAGCCCAGCCGCAGGTCAGTTTGTTTATTATGGATCAGCGCCTGAACTTCAGGCAGACAATCCATCAGCTTGTTTACATGGGATGCTTTTGCAAATATCTCCAAAATTTGCGTTTGCGTCTCGCGGATGAATGCAGGCGTATCGTGACGACGAATTTCAATGCCGCGTGTCTTGATCTCTCCATTTTGAAAAACTCCAAAATAACGATTGGGAACCGCTATTTTTTTATTCTGACGGGAGGAAAGAAACGCCACCCATTTGTAAATACCATCCAACGCGATCGGCAGGCGGGTGCGCAGCTTAATCTCATCCAGTAACGGTTGAAAATCCTGTGCGCTGCGGCAGCCCAATTTCCTGACCCACATCCCATCTACATATAGATGCAATACCCTGAATCCCATATCTTCGGCGGCTTCCTTTGCGCGCAGGAGAACTTCACGTCCATATGCGGTAACAGCTTCGTGAGCCTCGATCTTTCCGAAGCGGGCGTTCTTATATCCCAGATAACCGAAGCAGGTCACCAATAACCATTTATGCGCGGCGGCATGCGCTTTATATTTTTTATAACGGCAATCCAAATGAGAAAGAGGTAATAAAAGAGCCTTCAACTTAAAACGTTTTTCAAGCAATGGGGCAAGCGTTTGCGGAATAAGCCCGTTTTGCTCCTTGTCCGTCATGTTTTTCAACTCCGTGACCAGATCAGAAGTTGGTTTCATGCTGCCAACAGTTTCAGGCGAAATATTGAAGCGCAGCATGATGCTTGGGTACATGGAGAAAAAATCAACTTCGGCTACATCTTCGTGCAAACCAATGATCGGGTCGTAGACTGTCCCGCCCATATCTTCATGAAAAAGTTCAGAGGCGGTTTTGGGCCGCTCCACCTGTTCTTTGTGCAGCGGAATAAGGATCTCCTGTTCCAGCGCGCTGACAATTTGCATGGCAGAGATCCCCGTCCCCGGCGAAACACGCGCAACAGTTTGGATCGGCAGGGAGGTCACGCGTGCCATTTCCAAAACACCATCGAGTCCATAATCATGATACATGACCGTGTTATCGATATCAAGATGTAAACGCCCGGCCAAATGGATTTGCTGACCGCGATAGATCACCTGGTTGTATGCGAAGTAACTGCGCTCCTTTCGATACCCGATCCGTCCGCGCGGGTCACGGTTCCATGGCAATGGACGGTTTTGTTCAGCTGATAATTTTAGAAGCAAAGGCAAAAGCCAGGTGTCGCCGTGTGAGGTAACGATCAAGTCGGGGTCATTTTGCTTGAGCAGATAAGTTAGAAAAGCCAGGGTCGAGGCTTCCTCTTTCAGGTCAAAGGTCGAGCAGGTTTGTTGAGCGTGGACGAGTATTTTTTTCGGATCATTATGAAACGGATTCACATCCGGCTCAATCGTGATCATGCGCAAGGGCGGCGGCTCGGGGTTAATGTCCCATTTTGAATCCAGTACATCCAATTCTTGAATTACATTTTGTTCATCTGCTGCAACCCGGCAGCGTGCCAATGGAAATGTTCCGTAAATAGCTGCGTGACGAAGCGCAACATGCAGGTCGGCATCATAAAACGTCAGGTCGGGAAATGCCGCGGTTAAAGTCCGAAACAGCAGCGGAAGTGCGGAAGGCGCATCAAGCGTAGCGGCGAGTACAACGGTTGAGCCAGTAAAGAGATCCCTGCGTTCGGTGCGCGCGAGCTTTATGGGCACTGGTTGATTCTCAAGAAACAACCACAAAGCACGCAAGCGCTTGGAATGCCCAGTTGCATAAAAGGTAACTGGAAAATCCTGGTACAGGCAGCGCCGCTGACCGTCGTCACATAATAACCAAAGGACAATTCCATGCTGCGGGTGGGCACGAAGGTATTGGTTAATGTATTACATTCGTATCGATACAATTCGTTTCAT
>JANODZ010000420.1:0-3076 GCA_031412935.1 Anaerolineales bacterium | reverse complement strand
TTACTTTCGAAGGTTAAAGTTCCAGTTAAAGTACCTTCATCAAAAGGGACACGGGCAATCACTGCAATATTTAATTCGCGGCATACCGGGAACAATTCATCTTCGGGATTTTGATCAAAGATGTTGTAGATCACTTGTACGGCGTCAATTGCGCCAGTGCGTAATGCCTTGATTGCGTTGGCAGGTTCCCAGCGGTCAACACTGATGCCTGCCGCGAGAATCAAACCTTCCCGTTTAAGGTCATCGAGAGAGCGCTGCCAGCGCGTATCCGCCGCCCAGGTATCATCCCAGGTATGGAATTGAATTAAGTCCATCTGATTTAATCCCAAATTTTTCAAACTTTTTTCGATGTATTCACGGATGTGATCGGGAGGGTAGCAATCGTCGAGAGAATAATCAGGTTCGGCAGGCCACTTGAAATTCTTGGGTGGAATCTTGGTGGCGACATATAATTTTTTTTGCGGATGAGCGCGTACCAGCTGCCCTAAAAGTTGTTCGCTGTGTCCCGCGCCGTAGCCCCAGGCTGTATCAAAGAAATTACAACCCAGTTCAACCGCGCGGGTCAGGGACTTGAGCGACTCTTCATCATCAGAGCCGCTCCAGCCAGCCAGCCCCCACATACCATACCCAATATCGCTGACCTCCCAGCCGCTCCTTCCAAAAGTTCTATATTGCATTCACCATCTCCTTAACGTTCATGTTTCCAGCCCAGCAATCGTTCCGCTTTGTTGCAATTAAAAAAACTATTGTGGCCGCTCAAGTCGCCGCGCACGGGCACATCGGGGAAAAATTTTTGCTTAAGTTCCAGTGAAAGTACATCAGCGATGGTATCAGGGCCAACAAGGTAGAACACTTCGTGACCCTTGAAATCGGCAGTCAGAGAAAGCAAGCAGGCCCGCGCCGAAGAATCAGAACGGGTATATGCCCATAAATTTTTTACTGCCGCATCCGTCTGGCTGTAGCCTGTGGCTTTCACTGCCGTATCACGATCTGACACCACCCAATGGAAACGCATGCTTGAGATGGTCATGTCTTCATAGCGGCGTGCAATCGAACTGGCTTGTTCTTCACAGATCCATTTGGACAGGCTATAAGGATCTTCGTTATACGTGGGATGTTCTTCATCCAACGGAAAATAATCGAAGCGCGGCCAGCGGCTATATCCAAGCCCGGCCGCATTCACACTAGAAGCCTGACAGACTCTTTCGATGCCGACTTCCACAGCGGCGCGCAGCACGTTGTAACTACCCACAACATTATTGTTATGTACTTCATTATCGGGGAGTTGACCGGGCGCCGGAATGGCAGCCATATGCACCAAAGCATCACAACCTCGCAAAGCATTTTCCATTGCAGGGTAATCGGTAATATTGGCTTGGATGTAGGCGAAATTAAATCGATCAACATCTTTGACAGGATTGACACGATCGATACCAACAATACTATGACCCTGAGCCAAAGCCATTTTGACAATCGCTTTACCCACACCCCCACTGCTGCCAGTGACTGCAATTTTCATCGTCATCATCCTAACTTGCGTAAACAGCCTGGAGAAGACCGCGAATATAGCCTATCGCGTATAGTCGTCCGAAAGAGGAGTAACCCGCGTTTTCGTTGCTATCCCCTTCCACGGTTGGGACATGATCGGGACGTAAGACACCCTCAAAATTAATATCTTTATAGGCTTGCATGCAAGCCAGCATATCTGTTTGACCTGCATCATGCCAGGTTTCTTCAAATTTCTCCGGCGTACCGCGCACATCACGGAAATGAACGAAAAAGATCTTGCCCTGTTTACCAAAGTTTCGAATCACACGCGGCAGATCCTTTGTCATTAGCGTAAAGTTTCCCTGGCATAACGTGATGCCATTCATGGGGCTTGGGATAATATCAACCAGTCGTTGAAAATTCTCAACGCTGCGCATGATGCGCCCAACGCCGCGGATGGGTGAAAGCGGGGGGTCATCCGGATGCATCGCAAGTTTGACATTCCATTTCTCTGCCACCGGCAACACGATTTTTAGGAAGTGTTCGAGAGTTTCCCAAAGCTTCTCTTCGCTGATGGGACCGTTCTCCGTCAGCGGCGCGTCTTTCATCAGCGCGTTATCAAAGCTGGTCACCACTGAACCACCGCGCGAGACCGTGCTGGTATTGGTACGCATCCAATTGAAATCGGTCATCCATTCATAACACCAGACCGGAATGCCTAGACGCCCCATATTCTCGATCAAGGTGCAAACGGTGGCGATCTCTTCCTCGCCGCCGGGCAATCCGCGCTTGGCGTTATTCAATGGCGGGCGGACTTCGATGACGGCCAGGTTGAAACCGCTGCTTTCATACCGCTGCTTCATGCGCAGCAGCGGTAAATAATCCCAGGGCGCATCTGTACCGTTGGAGGGTTCATTGAATGGCAAACCGCCTACGGCATAGTCTACACCGGCTTGCTTCGAAAGCTTCCACAACGGCGTGGGCGTGGGCGGTAGAAATTCAGCAATTTGAATCATATTTTTATTTCTCCTTGTTATCCAAAATGTCATTACGAGGAAATTGCTTCGGACAATGAACAATGGCGTCCTCGCAACGACAGACCTTATTAAACATCCTGCATTACCGCGCTGCGTCCGCCATCAATTATGATTGTATTGCCTGAAATATTACCCGCCAACGAGCTGCATAAAAAGGCGCACAATGCTCCAACATCACCTGGCGTGCCAAGCTGTCCAACTGGATGCAGGCGTTTTATCTGTAAGCGCTTCGCATTGGGGTCCGGAAATTCGTTGAACCAGGCATCAGCCAGAGGTGTGTCTATAAAGCCGGGAGCAATTCCAACAGCGCGCAGATGCGGTCCCCACTCAATCGCCATCGATTGCACCATGGCCACAAGCCCGGCCTTTGCCACATTGTATGGAAAAGAATTCGGGAGAGTATAGAGCGCGTGATTGGAGGAAATGATGATCACGACGGGATGCTCGGCTTTATTCAAATATTGTTTCGCCGCCTGCGAAACACGCCAGTGTGCCGCCAGGTTGAGTTCCATATTGGCATCCCAATCCGCTTCAGTAGTTTTCTCAACGCC
>JANODZ010000419.1:0-5507 GCA_031412935.1 Anaerolineales bacterium | reverse complement strand
GCCGCTGTCGTTCTTCTTCGGGTAGGGATACTCGGGCGAGCTCGTGCACCAGAGCCGGCCGCGCGCGTCGAACGCGATGTTCATCGGCTTCCACAGATCGGGCTCGTGCGCGAAGCAGCGGATCTCGAAGCCCGCCGGCACGTGCAGCGCCTCCTGCGCGTCCGCCGGCGAAAGCCACGGCGTCGCGCGCACGTCGGCCCCAAAACGATCGTCCGGATCAAAGATAAGCGTTTCTGGAATCTCACAGCGGATTTTTTTCCAGGACATAAAGATAAACTTTATTCAACCATCTCGCCTGTAAATATTTTTCGTCTTGTGTTTAATACCTACTTTGGCGGGAAATATGATATTCTCGATGACGCCAGTTATTTTTCGCCTGTGCCGCATTTGTATGATTTCAGTAAAATGCCCTATCCATGCGATTACCCAAATAATTAAATGAAACCCATAATTCTTCTCACCGCCCCGTATATGCTTCCATTCCTTGATCGCTTCAGACCGGTTTTTGAAAATTACGGTTTTGAACTTGTTGCCCCTGATGTGCAGGAACGTATGGAGGAAGATGACCTGCTCAAATATGCGGGTCAATTCGACGGTGCAATTTGTGGGGATGACCGTTATACCGCCCGCGTTCTTGAAGCCTGTTCCCCGCGTCTTAAAGTGATCTCCAAGTGGGGCACGGGTATCGATTCAATCGACGCTGAAGCCTGCTCCAGTTTAAATATTATTCTCGCCCGAACACCAAATGCCTTCACCACCCCCGTCGCGGATACTGTCCTCGGCTATATGCTTGCTTTTGCCCGCAGGGGTCCGTGGATGGACAGAGAAATGAAAAGTGGAAAATGGGAAAAAATTCCAGGTAAATCACTTAGTGAATGTACTTTTGGAGTGATCGGTGTCGGCAATATTGGCAAGGCGGTCACCCGCCGCGCAAAGGCATTCGGAATGAAGGTCATTGGCACAGATATTGTGGAAATTGACAATGTCTTCATCTCCGAATCAGGCATTGAAATGACAGACCTGCCCTTTCTACTTTCCAACTCAGATTTCGTTTCGATTAATTGCGATCTTAATTCCAGCTCACATCATCTTATTAATGCGAACACACTTGCGCAGATGAAAAGCTCTGCCATCTTGATCAACACTGCCCGCGGTCCGATTGTGGATGAAATTGCCCTTGTCGCCGCACTGCACTCAGGCCAAATTGGCGGCGCGGCTTTGGACGTCTTCGAGCATGAGCCATTGCCAAAGGATAGTCCATTGCTTAAGATGGACAATGTCATGCTGGCGCCGCACAACTCCAACTCAAGTCCCTCGGCCTGGGAACGCATCCATTGGAATACGATAAAAAATCTCGTTGAAGGATTTGGATTACAATACGAAGAAAAAAAGATGAAAGAAGAAGGAAAATGATCGAGTTAAAAACTATATTAGTTACCGGCGCTGGCGGCGGCATTGGCCGTGCCTGCGTTCATCACTTTTCACAAAAAGGCTGGCGGGTGATCGGCGTGGATCGATTTAATTTTGGCGATGATTTTCCAAAAAATGGGCATTTCATTAATGCTGACATCTCTCAGCCCGATTCTGTTGAGCAGATCTTCCGCGAAGCCAGAGATTTTCATCCCGCATTGGACGCGCTTGTCAACAATGCCGCTGTGCAGGTAGCCAAACCGTTGATCGAGACCACGGTTGAAGAATGGGATTCTGTCATGGCTTCCAATCTGCGCTCTGTTTTTTTATTTGTCAAACTGGCATATCCGCTGCTAAAGGTGAAAGGCGGCGCGGTGGTTAACGTTTCTTCGGTCCACGCGATCCAAACCTCTGCCAACATCGCCGCGTATGCCGCATCAAAAGGTGGATTGCTTGCCTTGACTCGCGCGATGGCAATCGAATTCGCGCCCGATAACATCCGTGTCAATGCCATATTGCCGGGCGCAGTAGATACGCCCATGCTCCGTGCGGGGCTTGGGCGCGGGCATGTCGGCGGTGAAAATGTACAGGAGCGCCTCGATAATCTTGCGCGCAAAACGGTCAATGGACGCGTGGGCACGCCTGAAGAAATTGCGCATGCTATTTATTTCCTGGCGGATAATGAGCAATCCTCTTTTATGACCGGTCAGGCGATGGTTGTTGATGGCGGCGCGACGGCAAGATTGAGTACTGAGTGATGAGAAAAAAATCAAAGACAAATGATCTCGCAAGAAAAAGAGCAAAGGAAATAGACCCGCTCAGAAAAAACATGGCGCGTTCCCTTTTCTTATTGAATGCCATCCTCTGGTTGATATATGTTATTTATATTTACTTTGATATGGCGGTTGTTAACCATAACAATAATTCAGCGGACCTGGCAGCTATTTTTGTTTTCGTAAACGGAGTTGCCCAGCTTGTCAGCGGAATAATATTCGGCCGACAAAAATTGCAGTCATATTATTTTCCGCTGGTGGTTGTTCTGCTGAATGTCATCCTGGCTTTATTGAATATCGTCGACCTTTTTTTTACATTGATGTTCATCATTAACCTGTTCATTATTTGGACAATCCTCCCCCTGCGCAAAAACTATCCTTTAAATCGATGAAACAATCCTTGAAATCCATCATCCCAGCCTCAATGCTTCAACTTGTGAGAAACACCTACGATGGATTTCGCCGCCTGCCGCAGCTCCCCGGCGCCTATTTACATCCCTGGCGGCGGGAGAGCATTCGCAGATTGGCTGAACTAAAAGATATTCATAAAGGTCAACGCGCTTTTATCATCGGGAACGGCCCAAGTCTTAAGCGGACGGATCTCTCCAAACTCAAAAAAGAAATTACATTTGGCATGAATCGTATTTACCTGATTTTTTCCGAAATCGGATTTCATACAACCTACTATTCAGCCACCAACAACCTTGTGATCGAACAATTTCACGGGGATATTCTCGCGCTCCCCATGCCAAAATTTTTAGCCTGGCGCTCGCATCATTATTTCCCAGCCCAATTACCAATTACCAAATTACCAACATTTCTTTTCACATCCTACACAGGTCCTGGCTTTTCCCCCGATGTGCGCGGCCGCGTTTGGGAAAGCGCCACGGTGACCAACGTTACCCTTCAACTTGCTTTCCATATGGGTTTCGAACAAATCATCCTGATCGGTGTCGATCACAATTTCACTTCCAAAGGTGAGGCGAATACAACTGTCATTTCACAGGGCGACGATCCCGATCATGTTTCGCCCAACTATTTTGGCAAAGGGGTTAAGTGGCAGCTGCCCGACCTCGACACATCCGAAATAGGATATACCCTTGCGCGTGATGCTTATAAAAATGCAGGCCGCGAAATTTTGGATGCAACCCTCGGCGGTAAGTTGAAGATCTTTCCCAAAGTGGACTATAACTCCTTATTTTAGGTTTACGATTGACCTTCAACCTTCAACCTTCAACTTTTGACCTTCAACTAATCCTTCATCCTTCATCCTTTCACAATGACTCCCACCCGACCCTCAAACTGGTTCTTCCTTTTCATCATTCTCCTCGCCTTGGGAGGACTCCTGCGCCTGATTGACATCACCGATCCGCCATTAGACTTTCAGCCCTCGCGCCAGTTGCGCAACTCATTGGTGGCGCGCGACATTTATTATTCGATCCTGCCTGCTGCCACAACCGAACAACGTGAATTAGCTTCCTCCTTTGCCCGTTCCGTCGGACGATATGAGCCGCCAGTTACCGAATCAATTGTGGCGTACACTTATCTATTAACTGGCGGCGAAAACTTCCTGGTTGCCCGAATATGGTCGACGTTATTTTGGCTGGCGGCGGGCATCGCATTGTTTGACCTCGCCCGCCGTGCAGTCTCCTTTTGGGCGGCGTTGTTTGTGCTGGCTTATTATCTTCTTTTACCTTTTTCTGTGCAAGCCAGCCGTTCGTTTCAACCTGACCCCCTTATGACTGCGGCGTTTGTGGCCGGTATTTATTTTCTGTATCGCTGGAGCGAAGACCTCGCCCCCGACCCCGCTGCTGGAAAGAGAGGGGAGTCAAGTTGGAAATGGGCAATCTTAGCAGGCGTATTCCTTGGATTTGCGACATTTGTCAAAATTGTGATTGCATTCTTTGCGGGCCCAGCCGCGACTGCCCTGGTATTGTTCACACTCAAAAAAGATTTTTGGAAATCAAAACAAGTCTGGGCGATGGCTGTGTTGATGGTCGTGCCTGCATTCATCTTTTATGTTCTCCTTAATCATGGCCGTTCCACTGAATATTTCTTCGCGTGGACAGTGACCTTGATCAAGCTAATCACCCATACAGATTTTTATTCCAAATGGCTGGCTTTTATTGGAAGCCTTTTTGGATTGACAATCATCTTCCTTGGTATTGCGGGTGCGCTGATCGCAGCTCCGCGCTTGCGCTGGTTGTTGATCAGCTTATGGGCCGGTTATCTATTGTACGGACTCACTTTGCCTTTTCAGATGTACACGCACAGTTATTATCATATTCAACTGATTCCCATCCTTGCGCTGGGATTGGCCGCGGCGCTGAATCCGCTGATTGAAAGAGTGGCAGCTCAAAGTCCGCTTGGACGCGTGGGTTTCATCACATTGATCGCTGCTGTTATTGGGTATCAATCCTGGGTGGCGCGTTCAGTTTTGATTGCGGAGGATTTTCATCAGGAGCCTGTATTTTGGAAACAGGTTGGCGATATAATTCCTGTGAATGCGGATGTGATCGCGCTTACGCAGGATTACGGATATCGCCTGATGTATTTTGGGTGGCGCAAGGTAAGCCTGTGGCCGTTGAGCACAGATTTGAGCGAAGCGCGCGGCGGGCATCAAGCTGTGGATGCAACCGACTTTGCAGATCTGACCGAAGGCAGTGAATATTTTCTTGTAACGGCTTTCGGACAACTGGATAAACAACCCGACCTGAAAAAAATCCTGGCACAGTATCCCATTGCCGCACAAGGTGATGGATATGTGCTGTATGATCTGCGAAAATAATTAATAGGACGCGGACGAGCGCTGATGAACGCTGATGAACGCTGATGAGCGCGGAGGTTTTTTATGTTAAATAATCAGATTGAACTCAAGCACAAAGATATAACCGAAAAAATTCTGTATGCCTTTTTCAAAATTGTTTATCCGAAACTCGGTTATGGATTTTTGGAAAAAGTCTACGAAAACTCAATGGTCATTGCGTTGACTTCGTTGGGATTGAAAGTTGAACAACAAGTAAAGATCGTCGTTTATTTTCAAGGACACGTTGTCGGTGAATATTTTACAGATTTGCTTGTTAATGACCTTGTGATTGTCGAACTAAAGGCTGTCTCACGGCTCTTAAACGAGCATGAAGCCCAACTTCTAAATTACCTCCGTGCGACTACTTTTGAGGTCGGGTTATTGCTCAACTTTGGCCCAAAGCCCGATTTTCGCCGTAAAGCCTTCGATAACTCTCGCAAGACCCCTACGTGGGAACAAAAATAAAAATCCGCGTTTTCAGCGTTTATCCGCGTCCTGTAAACTCATGACTCTTGTTT
>JANODZ010000418.1:0-4302 GCA_031412935.1 Anaerolineales bacterium | reverse complement strand
GAGTTGACCCGGTTGAGCGCGGCGTACAGGGTCGTGGACTTGCCGCTGCCGGTGGGACCGGTCACCAGGACGATGCCGCTGGTGCGGGTCAGCATGCGTTCCATGATCTGGACACCCTGGTCACCCAGACCGACATCGCCGAATTGGCCGACGGCACCACTATCAATTATTGGGTGTTTGGCAACGCTGTCCCTGGACCATTTTTTCGTGCAAAAGAGGGCGACACCGTCCGACTGACAATTCACAATGATAAGACAAGCCTCCACCCGCATAATGTTGATTTTCACGCTGTAACAGGTCCGGGCGGCGGCGCGGCGGCAACCATCGTAGCCCCTGGCGAAACCAAAATCTTCACGTTCAAAGCATTGAACGCCGGATTATATATCTATCATTGCGCATTCGGAAATCCGGGCCTGCACATGACGCATGGCATGTACGGATTAATTCTTATCGAACCAAAAGGCGGGCTTCCCCCAGTAGACAAGGAATTTTATGTAGTTCAAGGCGAGTTCTACGCCGAAGGCGGGCTTGGCAGAGAAGGTTTGCAGCTTTTCGACACACAAGCCTACCTGGATGGCAGGCCGCAATATATTGTCTTTAATGGAAAAACTGGCGCGCTCATGGATAACATGAAGGCAAAGGTTGGCGACACCATTCGCATTTATGTTGGCAACGGCGGCGTCAACCTTATTTCAAATTTCCATGTAATTGGCGAAATATTTGACAGGGTTTATCGCGAAGGCGATCTGGTCAGTCCTCCGGCGCTAAACCTGCAAACCACGCTCGTTCCCGCAGGCGGCGCGGTAATGGTTGAATTCAAAGTGGAGTATCCCGGAAAATATATTCTCGTTGATCATGCGCTGGCGCGAGTGGATCGCGGCGCCTGGGGATTGATCCACGTAGAGGGAGAGGCGGACTCATCCATTTATGACGGCGAGATAACAACCGGCGGCAGCCATTAAAAATAGATAGGCAAAGGTAAAAGCCCCGTCAAGTGCGACGGGGCTTTTACCTTTTAATTTTAGAATGAATAAACAAACGCTTCTTAATCTAACCGTCGGCTCGATCCTGATTCTTTTGATATCCTGCGCCCCGAAAAGGATTAAAACCGACCTTGCTTCGCAAATCATCTGCGCAGTGAACTTTGCTATATTCTATTTTTAGTAACTACTCAGCCGTCATTGCGAGGGCGTTCTTGTTCCTGCCCGAAGCAATCCCCCATTTACGACACGGGGATTGCTTCGCCGCCAAAGTACAAGAACGGCGGCTCGCAATGACGGTGGCTGAGTAGTTGCTATTTTTAACAAGATAATTCCTGCTTTTAATAGAACTCCGTATTAGCTTTGGGGGGATAAGTAACATCATTCTTAAGTGACATCTATCACTTACCCCGCATACTCTTCCATAATAAACTTTTTATCAAGGATGATAAATATCTGAAATATCGCCAATTGAAGAAATCATACGATAACAGATGCGCGCTTGGCGAGCTCATCATCAAGGTGATAGATAAATTTACCGAATCAAATTACAACCGTCACAGCACTGCAATCGTTGTGCAATAATGATCCGAAATTGAGATGAAGAACGATAACAGGTATGTCATGTTCAATAACATCCTCAACGGCGTTTCAGGATACATCAAATATAGAGGAGGCGCGGGGCACCTGTCTTTTATCATGCACCGCGTCTCCGGGCTGGGTACGCTTGTTTTTCTGAGCATGCACATTCTGCTTGAATCAGTAGCGCACTACGCTCCCCATTTTTACGACAAACTCAACGCGGGTTTACGCAACCCCTTCATGCTTGCAGCGGAAGTTTTCCTGGCTTTCCTCGTTATTTTTCATGGAGTCAACGGATATAGAATTGCGTACTTTGATCTTTTTCAATTAGAGCTCTGGTCGCTTCCTTCTGCACCTCGATCTGCCCGCGCGACCTGGATCATTTCCTTCCTGCTTTGGCTGCCTGCGGTCATTATCATGCTTTTACATGGCTTTCATTTGATCTAACGGAGATTCAATGCTTACCGCCAAACGTCTGGTTAGGGTCAAACCCAGTTTTGAGATAACAGCCTGGAAATATATGCGCCTGAGCGCGATCCTGCTCGTACCGCTCGTCTGGACACACACCATTATTAATACGCTCATTACCGGCCCGGAAAATATCAATCTGGATTATGTCGCAATGCATTGGGCAAATATCGGCTGGCGTATCTATGACATCCTATTGCTGATGTTTGCTTTTTCACACGGCGTAAGCGGACTCAGACAGGTGTTGTTTGACTTTACAGCGAATTCAACAACACGCAAATTCTTGAACATCCTCCTTCTTTTCTTTTGGGTGCTACTATCCATAATCGGATCATCCGCGATCATTGGCGGCGTTGAAAACTAATCACAATTTTATAAAGGAGAAACATTATGAACACTACGACAAGCCAGATCAACAAACACGATAGATTTATGGGTCAACAAATTAATTCAAGGGAGGCACAGGAGGAGAATAATATCCAACAACCTCCTGAAATTCCTGCCTATCTTGAGAAGGTTTATTGGTGGGCGTATGTTCGTCCCTATGCGATCAATTTTTTCGACAACGAATGGATCGTTAATCTTATTCTTTTGGGCAACATGGTCAAGCTGCGAGACTGGGCACATAACGAATTGGGTCTCTCCCTTGAAGGGCGCACCGTGCAAATCGCGAGTGTCTATGGAAATTTTTGTGTGAAATTAGCTGAACGAATTGCAAAGGGCGGCTCGCTTGATATTGTTGATGTGGTCCCTGCTCAACTGGCAAATCTCAGGTTAAAAATTCCAGCTTCTGCCCCAGTCAACCTGATACAAGGTATTTCAACAAATCTAAAATTTAGGAACGAATCATTCGAAAGGGCGGTAATTTTTTTCCTCCTGCACGAAATGCCCGCTGATGTAAGGGAGAAAACTTTAAGTGAGGCGCTGCGTGTCCTCAAGCCTGGCGGCAAATTGGTTATTGTTGATTTTCATAAACCGTTTGTTTACAACCCCATCCGCTACATTTATCCCTTGATGTTCAAACTTCTAGAGCCTTTCGCTTTGGACATCTGGAAACAAGAGATTAAAGAATGGCTGCCCAAAGACTTTACCCCGGCTAAAATCACACAGGAAACCATGCTTGGCGGCGTGTACCAAAAAGTTGTGATTTACAAATAATGGAGGCAACATGTTTCGCATCATTACTCTTATTTCAATCGGGATCATTTTATTAAGCGCTTGCGCATCTGCGGGAGATTCCCAAGAAATCCCGCTTACAGTTTACAAATCACCTACCTGAGGCTGTTGCGGCGACTGGGTTCAATATATCGAGGAGAACGGTTTTAATGCAGCGGTTGAGAATGTTCAAAACATGGTGGATATCAAAAACCGTTACCAAATCCCTCCCGAACTCCAGTCCTGCCATACTGCCATCGTGGATGGCTATATTATAGAAGGGCACGTACCTGTAAGGGAAATTAATCGCCTGCTGAGTGAGCGCCCAAACGTGATTGGGCTTGCCGTGGCTGGAATGCCTGTTGGTTCCCCCGGCATGGAAGTACAAGGTCTCCCACCAGAACCATTTAAAGTGATCGCATTTGATTCGAACGGAGGACAAGAGATATTCGCAAGTTATCCTTAAATGCAAGATCAGAAATACATAATGATGACAATCAAACTCTAATTTATGATTTTTATCACTATCTATATTTGAATAACAAATTTAGAATAGAAAAGCGTTGAGATGTTTCTCTCAACAACATAAGAATATATTTTATAAGGAGACTGTAATGAAAAAAATATTTGTCTTAGTTTCACTGCTTGTGCTTGCATCATTAATCCTGAGCGCATGCGGCACTCCACCCACCCCGGCTCCAACAGCAGCTCCAGTTGTAGCAACCGAACCCCCTGTACCTATGTGGGAAGGTCCCGATGGCGCACTTGTAGCCTATCCAGTAACCACTGCCCCCACGCTTGACGGCGTTGCCGACGAAGCCTTCTGGGCTGATGCTGAAGATTTTGTCATTGATGTAGACGGCGGCTTTGGCGGCTATGAAACCAAAGTCAATCTCAAGGCTGTGTACACTACTGATACCGTTTATTTCCTAATGACTTATGAAGACCCCACTGAATCCTGGTTCCGCTCACCCTGGCAGAAACAGGAAGATGGCACCTGGAAACAGATTAAAGATCCAAATGATAAAGGCGGTGATAATAACAGCGTCTACGAGGATAAAATAGCCTTCATCTGGAATATCAACAATAGTATTGATAAATTTGAAACCAAGGGTTG
>JANODZ010000417.1:0-2627 GCA_031412935.1 Anaerolineales bacterium | reverse complement strand
TTGTTAAACTCAAAGCGATGGCGGTGTCTTTCGTCCACTTTAGAGACTGTATAAGCGGCGGCGGCTTTCGTCCCTTTTTGAAGCAGACACGGGTAGAGTCCGAGACGCATGGTTCCGCCCATATCCGTGATCGAACGCTGGTCGACCATCAAATCAATTACTGGGTGCTCTGTGCCCCGATCAAATTCTGAAGAATTAGCATCTTCAAGGTCGAGCACCTGCCTTGCAAAATCTATACACATTACCTGCATCCCAAGGCACAATCCAAGATAGGGCACTTTATTTTCACGCGCGAAGCGCGCCGCCAAAACCTTGCCCTCAATACCGCGTGAACCAAAACCGCCAGGCACGAGAATGGCATCCGCTTTTTTGACAATATCCCAGCCTTTGTCTTTTTCCAGGTCGGCGGAATGCACCCAGTCAATTTCCACTTCAACTCCGTTTGCAAGAGCGGCATGTTTGAGCGCCTCTCGAACCGACATATAGGCATCCTGTAATTCAACGTACTTGCCAACGAGCGCCACCTTCACGGACGGTTTCGGTTTGCGGACCTCATCCACAAGTTTCTTCCACGGACGCATGTTAGGTTTACGTTTTGCTTTTAATCCAAGTTTATCGAGCACGAGCTCGCCGACGCCTAATTTTTCCAAAAGCAAAGGGACTTCATATAACACCTCTGCGGTTTTCATGGGGATGACTGAGTCCTTTTCCACATCACAGAAGAGTGCGATTTTTTCACACAGGCTTTTATCCACATCCTGGTCTGCGCGCGCGATGATGATGTTGGGTGAAATGCCGATGGAGCGTAACGCCGCAACGGAATGCTGAGTGGGCTTGGTCTTGATCTCACCTGTTGCGCCAATGGTGGGCAGCCAGGTGACATGCACGAATAAACAATTTTCACGTCCCACTTCATTGCGAAGTTGACGCAGGGCCTCAAGGAAAGGTTGTGATTCAATGTCGCCAACCGTCCCGCCGACTTCGAGGATGACAATTTCCGCGCCAGTTTCCTTTGAAACCAGACCAATCCTCCGTTTAATTTCGTTGGTGATATGCGGAATGACTTGAATGGTTCCGCCTAAATAATCGCCGCGGCGTTCTTTTGAAATGGTTTCAGCATAAACCTGCCCGGTTGTAAAATTACTGACCCGCGTTAAGCGGTTGTCAATAAATCTTTCATAGTGACCGAGATCGAGATCAGTTTCGGCGCCGTCATCCAGCACATATACTTCTCCATGTTGATAGGGCGACATCGTGCCGGGGTCAACGTTGATGTATGGGTCGAGTTTCTGCACAGCCACTTTGAAGCCGCGCTCTTTGAGCAGCAATCCCATCGCGGCCGCGGTTACGCCTTTGCCGACTGATGAAACAACTCCACCGGTAAAAAATAAATCTTTTGTGATCATATATATTCTCCATCGTAGTCATGTCCAAGCCCGGGGCTGGGACGTATATTTAATAAATGAGAATGGGGAGGGCGTTTAAGCCCTCCCATTCGGGATTGTTTTTGATGTGAGGTCGATAACTGCTTACGCTTCATCCAACCAGCTTCGTGAGATCTTCCGCCGCGCGGCGCATTTCTAGAAAGATCATGCCAAGTTTACTGTCCTGGCGTGACATGGCGGTAAGGACAGCTTCTTCGCCAATGGCGGTCAGCACGATTGCGCCTTTATCACCCTTAATATAAACCTGCTCGAGTCCGCCGCGCCCTAATTCACTGGAAATGCGTTCGCCAAGGCTGAGCATTGCCGCCGACATGGCAGAAACGCGATCTTCCTCCACGCCTTGTTGCAGCGCAGACGCCATAATGAGCCCGTCCACAGAAACGACAGCAGAGGCTTCGATATCGGGTGCCGCGGCTTGCATATTGCGAAGGCGTTCCACCATTTGATCAGATCGTGATTTTGCCATAACTCGGTCTCCTGGGTGAACGGATTACCCATCATGATTGGAAATTGAACAGCTTGAGTTTACCAGAAAAATAATCATTCGAGAATTGCTTTCACATTTCATTTTCGAAATTATTGCAATTTGACCCTGCCCGTCCTTCATGTTAAAATAACCGATTGCCATGCTGAAAACCCTGATAATATTTTCGCTTATTTTCTTAAAGCAAACTACGGATATTTCCATATCATCACCGCAGGCTGGCGATACATTAATTGGGCAGGTGGAAATTATTGGAAATATGGACGTTCTAAACTTTGCCAACGCTGAACTGGCCTTCTCGTACGCTTCCAACCCCGCCGATAGCTGGTTCACCATCCAGACATTTCCTCAGCCCGTGCGCGCGGAGAGTCCCACCCTCGCAGTCTGGGATACGACCCCGCTCAGCGATGGAGATTACAACCTGCACTTACGTGTATTATTTCAAGACGGTTCATCTCAGGATATAGTTATTTTAGATTTGAAGGTCCGCAATGATGCGCCGCCAGCCACAAAGATTCCAGCATTAACAGAGTCGCCTGGCTCAATCACAATAAACCCGCATTTCACGGTTACTAGTCAGCCTGCCACACTGCTTCCGTCATTTCCTTCATCTACACCTTTGCCTGCCAATCCGGTATCAGTTACTTCATTTTCCATTTATTCAACCTTTGCACAAGGCGCATTAATTACCCTAGTAT
>JANODZ010000416.1:0-8255 GCA_031412935.1 Anaerolineales bacterium | reverse complement strand
ACCATTCGTCGCTCCGCCGTGACTGTAGCGGATGAGTGAACCCGCTTTGTTGATAAACCAGGTGATGCCGATCTTGCCGCGTCCGCCCGCGTCTATTTGTGGAATACGCATCTCTTTAAGTGTGTTGCGTTTAATAATACGATTTCCGTTTCCCATATGAAAACGCGCGTAGGCAAGCAGATCTTTTACACTGCTGACAACGCCTCCCACGCCATTGCCTGCGCGCCCAATTGCCCAGGGACGGGATACGAGCGTTTTATTCCCTTCATTGTAGTGACCGCATACAAAGCGGTGGGTGAAGAGAATATCGCTCGGGTAGAAAAAACTCATATTTAATCCGAGCGGATCGAACAACATTTCCTGTGCCGCTTGTTCATAGGGTTTGGCGGTCATCACTTCGATCAGGCGTGACGCGATGTTAAAACCTGTATTGTTATAGGACCAAATTTTTCCAAGCGGCATGATTTGTGGAAGTTTGGCAATATCCTTCACCATTTTCTTAAGCGCATCGTCGCCGCTGCCAAAGTCATTGAAGTAATCCCCAACCCAGCCGCCAGTATGAGTCAACAAATGCCGGGTCGTGACTCGTTTTGTCACATTTTTATCGCGTAATTTTAATTCTTTGATATATCTACACACCGGCGCATCAAGATCGATTTTTCCCTGCTCAGCCAATTGCATCAACATTGTGCCTGTAAAGGTCTTGCTGATCGAGCCGACTTGGAAAAGAGTATCCGCCGTAACCGGCAGCGGATTCTCGACACTGGTCACACCAAAGCCTGCGGTATGTTCCCTGCCATTCTGCCAGATTCCCACTGCCACTCCGGGTATGGATAGCCGCTTCATTTCTGAAATTATTTTTTTAGATAGTTTATTGAATTTTTTGTCCTTTATCTGCGCAGTGGATAGGTTCATTTTTTACTCGCCATCGCCTTCCAGCCATGTGGACATATACTCAGGTTTTTCCATTTCAAGTGCTTGTTTTGTCAGGTTTAGCGGGTGAAAAGTGTCCACCATAACCGCAAGTTCATGTGTTTCGGTTTTACCGATACTTGCTTCAGTCATGCCGGGTTGCGGGCCATGCGCCAATCCGAATGGGTGCAGGCTGATGTCACTGCGGTCAATCCCTTTGCGGCTCATGAAGTTGCCTTCAGCATAATACAACACTTCGTCAGATTGAATGTTGGAATGATTGTAGGGCGCGGGGATGCCATGCGGATGATAGTCGAACAGGCGCGGGACAAAGGAGCAGACGACAAAATTGTGTCCATCAAAGGTTTGATGGATGGGTGGCGGCATGTGCAGGCGGCCTGTGATCGGTTCGAAATCTTCGATGTTGAATATCCATGGATAGAGATAGCCGTCCCAGCCGATGACATCGAAAGGATGATAATCAAGTACGTGGCGGGATAATCTGTCGCGTACTTTAACCCGCAAATCAAATTCACCGCGTTCGGTGTGTGTCTCCAATTCTTCAGGGACCCTGATATCGCGTTCGCAATAGGGGGAATGCTCAAGCAGTTGACCATAGGGATTGCGATAGCGGCGCGGCGGCTCAATTTGACTTGGGTTTTCAATCGTAAAGAATTTACACTCTTCGTTTAATACCATTTGCCACGTCACGCCAAAAGGAATGACAATGTAATCACCTTTGCGAAATGGAAGATTGCCAAACTGGCTTTTAAGCGCGCCGCTGCCTTCATGCACCCACCAGGTTTCATAGGCCTGAGAGTTGCGATAAAAATAGTCCATGCTGTTTTTGGAGCGGGAAACACCGAGGATGACATCATTATTTCCGAGCAGTGGAATCCGCGCCGAAACAGGATCAGCCCCAAGCGGGGTTGGAGCCGTTTTGAAGGCGCGGTGACGGATCGGGCCGAAGTCTACATATTCGATCTTGACTGGCCCCAGATCCTCAGTTCGCTTAACACGCGGAGGAAGAAAATGATGATAAAGAATGGATTGAATGGAAGAGAAGCCTTCCAATCCCATCAACTCTTCGCGATAAAGTTTGCCATCCGCTTTTTTGAATTGCGTGTGGCGTTTGTGAGGAAGATTGCCGAGCTTGTGATAAAAGGGCATGTCATCTCCTTGCGTTAAATATATTTTATAAAAGCAGAACGTAGGTGTTGGGACCCTTAAGTTTAGATTGCTTCAAGGCTTCATCTACTTTATTTTGGAGAATATCACCAGACATGCTTGAGCCTCCGCCGTGGGTGGTTGCTCCGATTTGAAGAGAAAATACGATATCACCATTTGAAAAACTAAATTTGTTTCTAAAAACCGATAATAATCTTTCACAAATTGCGCGCGCTCCGTGTTCATTAGATGTAGGAAACAACACAGTGTATAAGTTTCCCGTTAAGGCTGGAATATCCACAGACCGCAGATGTGAATTTAGAGCTTTGGCAAAGACCGTAGTTGCCGAGCCAAGTAATGCGTCATTCTGGGCTGAGTATGACATTTCTATTTTTATCAGGGTCAGGGCGGATGGGTAGTATTTCGAGCGCGAGATCTCATATTCATACAGCACTTCGAACACGTCGCTGCTATAAATCTCGGTCCCGCGCGAATCTGTTTTTCTCATAAGGTTCTCCGGTCGTTATTGGTTTTGAGGATCATAAACCACGACACTTTCCTCTTTGTTTGTGTCGTTAAGTGGGAGCGCCGAGCTCACTTCCTCGAAAACCCTTAAATTTATATTTTGATCAGGCATTGTGAGTGGAATGAAAAGAAAATCACCGGCATCGTTGAGGCTGGAGAAATCTAAGCTTGGGCCATATCTTGTTTCAGTGCCGCTCAGGTCTGATCCTTGTTCGTTCTGGCGAAGAATATATTACGTTACAAATTGCCGCGCCGTTCCTGTTCCAATTCCAGTGATTCAAACAGGGCTTTGAAGTTTCCTTTTCCAAATCCCTGTGCGCCGTGTCTTTGGATCACCTCAATGAACATGGTCGGACGGTCTTGTATCGGTTTGGTGAAGATTTGCAGAAGGTAGCCTTCATCGTCTTTATCCACGAGGATGCCAAGCTCCTGGATGGTTTTGTAATCTTCCTTGATCTCACCAATGCGCTCTGGCAGGGTTTCATAATAAGTGTCGGGCACACGCAAAAATTCGACGCCGTTCCTGCGGAGTTTATCAATGCTGGTGAGAATATCCCCGGTAATGATGGCGAGATGCTGTGCGCCGGGGCTGAGATAGTAATCGAGATATTCTTCGATCTGGCTTTTACGTTTGCCTTCAGCGGGTTCGTTGATCGGGAACTTGACGCGACCATTTCCGTTTTGCATTACCTTGGACATGAGCGCGGAATATTCGGTCGAGATGTCCTTGTCATCAAAATGCATGAGTTGACGGAAACCCATGACTTGATGATAAAAATTGACCCAGGTATTCATTTTTCCAAGCTGCACATTTCCAACGATGTGATCTATTGCGACGAGACCCGTGGATTGCGCTTCCTTGTCTTTGATCGGACGGTAGCTGGGTGCGAATACGCCTTTGTAATCAGCGCGATCTACAAAGACATGCTGGGTTTCGCCATAGGTGTAAATAGCAGACGTGCGGTAGATGCCGTAGTCATCCTTTTCTTCACGCGGAGCCCAGGCTGATTTACCGCCGCGTGAGGTGGTGGCTTGCCATGCCTTTTCCACATCATCCACTTCAAGCGCAATGACCTTGACCCCGTCACCGTGTACCATATGATGTGAGGAGGGCGAACTGCCTGGAGAGTAACCAGCAGAAACAATAATACGAGCTTGTCCGGATTCAAGTACATAGGACGCAAACTCACGATTGCCTGTTTCAAGACCCGAATACGCGACGGGTTTAAACCCGAAGGCTTTCCACCAGTAATACATGGCGTGCTTTGCATTGCCCACAAAAAAGTGAATGTGATCAATCGATTTGATTTGCAGGAAGTCGGCTTCTTCGGTGATGAGTCGGGATTCAACTTTACCTTTTACAGCCATTGGGTCTCCTTTTGAGTTTAGCTTGAGCGACGCTATTTCTCTGCGGCGTTCAGGGATGGAATGATTTTACGATAAAAGGTGTTTGCGTGCAACACAATAAAAATATCATCATTTCAGCGCGACAGTTTTTCCATTTGTCATTTTCTCCAAATCAGACGGGGTCAGTTCAAAGATGGCATTCGGTGTGCCAGCCGCGGCCCAGATGACTTGATATTGCAGAAAGTCTTCATCAAGATAGGTCTCCATTTTTTGTGCGTGACCGATGGGAGGCACACCGCCGATCGCATAACCGCTAACGGTTCGGACGAAATCGGCATCTGCGCGGCGGATGGGTTCGCCCGTATACTCGCTGATGCGTTTTTCGTCCACGCGATTCGCGCCGCTGGTTAATACCAGAATAGGTTTGCCGCTTGTCTTGCCTTGAAAGATCAGCGATTTGACGATTTGCCCAAGCTCACAGCCTGCGCGCTGCGCTGCTTCCTGCGCGGTTCTGGTGGATTCGACATGTTCAATCACGGCGTAATTGTATCCAAGTGAGGTAAGTAATTCCTGTATCTTTTGTGCGCTGGGGGAGAGGTTTGACATTCGCCAATTATAGCGGGTACCTTTATAATTTATCCATGCCTGCGCAAGAGGTCTATTGAATTCTAAAAAACGTACCGGCTTTGCGTAGGTTCTAAGAGACTGTTTCTTAAAGGCTTTTTTACCACAGAGATCACTACACTTGCACCGCACTGCGTTTTGTGCAGTGCAGGTGAGATCACGGAGAAAAACCTAAAAAAACCTCTGTGGACTCCGTGTTCTCTGTGGTAAATGCTCTTGTTTTGCGTGATGCTTGGACTTAAGAAACACTCTCTAAAGCTTGATTTTTATTTTATGACCGCATCTCCGCCTATTAATGCATCTTCCACGCGGTTTTTATGTTCACCATGCATGAGCATGGACTCCATCTCTTTGAGGGAGAAATATCCGAAAGCGGTCGTTTCGCTGCTTAAGCTTAATTCGCCTTCAATGATCCCGGCTTCAAAATTTAAGACCACGAAGAAGGCTTTATTTCCATCTTTATAAATAACCAGTTGATCAGGATTGCTGTATACGCCCGCCAGGCGCTTCACGTGCACTTTCAAACCTGTTTCCTCCAACACCTCGCGTTCACAAGCCTCTGCCGCGCTCTCGCCAGATTCCATGCCTCCGCCCGGCAGGCACCAGCGTCCGTTATCGGTGCGCTGAGTGAGTAAGACCTTCTCGCGTTTTTCGTCAAAGATCGTTGCCGAACATCCGATCCGTAATTTGCCTTGCTTTCCCAATCTTTCGCCATAAAGTACTTGTGTTTGGGTCATATCCGCTCCACTCGGTTAATAACTCATCCTACGTAGCGCTGTGATTCCCTGAGCGACACGCCTGAAAACGAACAAAAGTGCTGAAGGTGAGTTAATAAATAAGAGACCGCCAAATTATATCTGGCGATCTCTTTTAAATTGTTGATTTATTTAATGAATGTCCCGTTTCGTAATTCTGTAATAGCCTGTTGAATTTCTTCGGCAGTGTTCATCACGAAGGGACCGTAAGGCACAATGGGTTCTTTGAAGGGTGCGCCAGCGATAAGCATAAATCGCACGCCTGTCACACTCTTAACCTCGATCTGATCGTCATCGTCGTTGAAGACGACCATGCTGACGGATTCTACGGCTTCGCCCCCAAATTCTCCAGCGCCCTCAAAGACGTACGCCAGGATGGTATGACCTCTTGGGATGGGGTAAATGAATCTCGAAGCAGGATCCAGCTTCACGTCCATGTAAAGAGGCGAGGCGGCGATTTCAGTCACGGGTCCAACGATTCCATTTAATTCTCCAGCCACGAGTCGAATGGTTGCCCCATCTTTTTCGATCACAGGAATGGTTGTTGAATTCACCTCCTGGTAGCGTGGTTGACTCATTTTTTGAGCGGCGGGTAAATTTACCCAAAGTTGAAAACCGTAGATGTTTCCACTTTCTCCGCGGCGCGGCATTTCTTCGTGCAGAATACCGCTCCCGCTCGTCATCCATTGAACGTCGCCGCGGCCGATGACGCCTGAGTTGCCCAGGCTGTCGCGATGGTTGACGGAGCCATCCAGAATGTAAGTGACAGTTTCGATGCCGCGATGCGGATGCATGGGAAAGCCGCGCAGAGGGCCTTCAAGCGGATTGTTGAAGGCAAAATGGTCAAAGAGTAAAAACGGATCATACTCGTTGCTGGCACGCGGAGATATGGAGCGCAGTAATAAAATACCGGCGCCTTCAATGGCAGATTGGGGTTCGATGATATGGGAGATGGTTCTAAAATTGTTCATATGCTTTTGATGATGCCAGTTGGGGAAGTATTACAAAGGAATTATTTGTTTAATTTTATCGAGAATGATCGAAACACTCTGGTTGTATTTTTCGCTTTCGTGTGAGACATCCAGCTTGATTACCTTGGGTTCAGGAATTGATTCGAGCCACTCGTTGATAAATTGAGAGATTAACTCCGCATCTGCACTGGAAGCGATGTTGATCCTGTTTCGAGCGGCCAATCTCCTGCTGACGGTTTGTTCAGAAGCGCTCAAGGCAATGATCAAATCTGGTGGTGGAAGTAAGGCGCGTGTGTGTTCGTAGAAGCGGCGGCATAGATTAAATTCTTCCTCGGTTAACCAGTTATTCAAATAAAAGAGGCGCGTGAAGCCGTGATAGTCCAGATCGAGACCGCCATCCATTAATGCAGGTTTAGCGCTTTGTCGTAACTCGTATTCCTGCTCTGCGCGATAGAGCAGGTAGTCCATTTGATTCGCAAGGGAATATTTTGGGTCTTGCTTGAATAGCGATTGAAAGGGTCTTTCGGTATGCTGTTCATAAGCAATTGCGAAATCATGTTTTTCAGATAAGGCGCGCGCCAGCGTGGTTTTGCCAACTCCGCTGGCGCCGACGATGACGATGAGCTTGTTCATTTAATTACAAAATGCGGGTGCGTCAATGAATTTGACCTGGGTAATGAACCAGGCTTGATCGAGTTTTTGAATGGTGATGGTTTGCGGCAGGAGGCGCGGGCCGGCGCTTTGGTTGAGTCCGCCGTCTGAGCGGCGATAGATGTTCGTGCTCCACACTTCGCAGCTGTCGACCTCGAGCTTCGTGTTGCTGATGACGCGAATAGTATTAATATAACTTTTGTAGTAATCTATTTCGGAAATTTGCGTGAGGCCCCGCTGGTTTAGAGAGATGATGTCACTTTCAAGGCTGGTGAAAATATCGCCGGCCATAATGGATGCGGCAATTTTCGCGTCGCCTGTTTCCAAGACGCTGAGAAAGAAAAGAGACGAACGCTACCAAACGATAAAGGACCTGCATACAGACCTGAAGACACTGCGCGAAAACCTCGAATTTGACGAAAGACTGGAAAGATCGCAATCGCCGACCGATAAAAGCGCAACCGTGATTTTGCCGGCCACCGCGGACAACGTAAACGTTCTAACCGGTGAAACGAGTGGCAAAACGATCCGCCAGGCCAAACGCCTCAGATCAATTTCGACCGTCGTCTTCGCCGGCTTGCTCATTGCAGCGGTCAGTGCCGGTTACTACTTGTTCTCGGCGAGAAAGACTGGTTCGGAGGGCAAGAAATCACTAGCCGTCTTACCTTTTGTCAACGCCACCGAGGACCCGAATGCGGAATATCTTTCGGACGGAATCACGGAAAGCATCATCAACAATCTGTCGCAGCTTGCCAGCCTTCGCGTGATGCCGCGAAATTCGGCATTTCGTTTTAAAAAAGATCAGACCGATGCGAAAAATATCGCTTTACAGCTTGGTGTCGAAACGCTCGTCACTGGCGATATTAAACAGTTGGGAGACAAGCTGATCATAAATGCTCGGCTTATCGACGCGAAAGACGGGTCGCAAATTTGGGGAAACCAATATGTCCGACCGACGACCGACATTCTCGCCGCCCAAAGCGAAATTGCTCAGGCCGTTGTTCAGAATCTTCGCTTAAAATTGACTACGTCCGAGACCCAGCTTCTCAACAAACGTTACACAGAAAATGTAGAGGCATGGCAGCTATATCAACGAGGGCGTTTCCATCTCTACAAACTTACGCCGCCGGAGACCAAGATCGGAATATCGTACTTTCAACAGGCGATCGAATTGGACCCGAACTATGCTCTCGCCTACGCGGGACTTGCGGAGGCGTACCGCTCGCTTGCAATAGCCAGCGAACTGCCCCCGGCTGAAAATTTGGCGAAATCGAGAGCAGCTGGAGACAGATCGATTGCGATC
>JANODZ010000415.1:0-7416 GCA_031412935.1 Anaerolineales bacterium | reverse complement strand
GATGTGCCTGTGCCCACTGCGCGTGAAGGCATGGCGCTGGTCAAGGTTGCCGCGAGCCTGGTCTCTGCCGGCACGGAACGCATGGTGGTTGAATTCGCCGAAAAGAGTTACATCGGCAAGGCACGCTCACGGCCCGATCTCGTTAAGCAGGTTCTTGATAAAGCCAGGCGCGAAGGCGTTGTGCCCACTTTGCAAGCCGCTGTCAATCGTCTCGATCAACCGCTGGCGCTTGGCTACTCCACTGCGGGCACGATCGTCGCGCTGGGAAAAAATATGCAGGGCTTCAAGGTCGGTCAACGTGTGGCTTGTGCGGGCGGCGGCTATGCTGTCCATGCTGAATACAACGTTGTGCCGCGCAATTTGTTAACTCCGCTCCCAAAAAATGTTGATTATGAATCCGCTGCCTTCACCACCCTCGGCGCAATTGCACTGCATGGTTTTCGTTTGGCAAAACCTCAGCTTGGAGAAAATGTTGCCGTTATCGGCTTGGGTCTTTTAGGTTTATTGACGATTCAACTGGCGGCTGCGGCGGGATGCAACGTCCTCGGCATTGACCTGGACCCGAAGCGCATCAAGCTCGCCTCCTCACTCGGACTGGATGCTGTTTCACGCACCCAGGCAGAATCAGCATCTGCGGCACGCTCTGCGACCGCCAACCGCGGCTTCGACGCCGTCATCATCTGCGCCGACACCCCATCCAATGACCCGGTTGAATTAGCAGGCAGCATTGCAAGAGATCGCGCACGAGTCGTCGCCACAGGCGCGGTGGGACTTAACATCCCAAGAAAAATTTATTACGAAAAAGAAATTGCCTTTATCAACTCCCGTTCCTACGGACCAGGCCGCTATGATGCCAATTACGAAGAGAACGGAAACGACTACCCGATTGGATATATCCGCTGGACGGAAGGGAGAAATTTTCAAGCCATAGTTGATCTATTATCAAGTCGAAAGTTGAAGGTCGAAAGTCTTATCAGCCATCGTTTCCCAATTGAAGATGGAATGCAGGCGTACGCAGTGATTACAGGAAAAAAGAAAGAGCCATTTCTTGGGGTGTTGCTGACTTACCCGCATGTTGAAAAGATGGAAAGTTCAAAGGTTGTCAGGTTAAACGTTCCAACGTTCAAACGATCAAACGTTGTGACGCTCGGCGTTCTCGGCGCAGGGCTTTATGCTAATGCCACTCTTCTCCCTATTATAAAAAATAACAAAGACTTTGAATTGGTCGGCATCGCCTCTTCCGGTGGACTCCATGCCCAGCACTCTGGCAAAAAATTCGGCTTTCAATACGCCACTTCATCAGAAGATGAAATTATCAATGATAAAAATATAAATACAGTCGCCATTCTCACACGACATGATTCACACGCAGGTTTGGTGGTAAAAGCTTTGAAGGCTGGAAAGCATGTATTCGTTGAGAAACCGTTGGCGATAAATAGTAATCAGTTATCAGATATCAGGAAACAGTTGGCAAAAACTGATCACTGTTTACTGATGACTGGTTTTAATCGCCGTTTCTCCCCTCTTGCCCAAAATCTAAAATCGTCAATCGTCAATCGAAATGAACCTCTTCACGTCCATTACCGAGTCAACGCGGGCTACCTCCCATCCAATCACTGGACCCATGACGAAGCCCTCGGCGGCGGACGCATCATCGGCGAAGCCTGTCACTTTATTGACCTGATCACTTTCCTCGTCGGCGCATCCCCTGTCAGCGTCAGCGCGCATGCCTTGCCAAATGAAGGTAAATACCGCGAAGACAACGTTTCCATGACCTTCACTTTCCCGGATGGCTCGATTGGAGTTGTAGATTATCTCGCCAATGGCGACAAGTCCATGCCCAAGGAACGGCTGGAAGTTTTTTGTGAAGGCATGATAGCAGTGCTGGATGATTATGTTTCTTTGGTGACTGTGAAAGATGGAAAAAAGAAAGTGGAAAGCATGGCGCAAGATAAAGGCTGGAAGGCGGAAATGGCTGCTTTCGCAAGAGCAATTCAAGGCAAGAGCGAAGCGCCGATTCCGTATGAGCAACTTATCGGTGTGACCAAGTCCACGTTCGCGGCGGTGGAGTCGATACGAAGTAAACGTATGGTTGAAATCAAGTAGAAGCGTACAGGTATAATTGTTCAAAATGAGGTGACTTATGGTTATCATAAACATTCCGTTAGACAATGAAACTGCCAAGATCTACGAAAAGGCGCCGCAGGCGGACAAAAAGAAAATGCAAATTCTTATGAGTCTTTGGCTGCGTGAGTTTGAAAAGCCGTCCATTTCTCTTGACGAATTAATGGATGATATTAGCCGTAAAGCCCAGGAGCGTGGATTAACATCGGAAATTTTGGAAGAAAGTTTATCGGCATAATAGTTTTGAGGTAGAAATGACCCTTGAAGATATGGAAGTTGCCATTCGCAACTTGTCGCCAAAAGAATTGGACGAACTCATGGCGTGGTTCGAAGAATATTACGCGCACGTATGGGATAAGCAGATCGAAGAGGACACAAATTCAGGACGGCTGGATAACCTGCTTGCCGATGTGGATAAGGAATACAATTCTGGTTTAAGCAAATCCCTATGAATCATCGTGCATTGCCGCGCTTCTGGGAAGACTATCAACGGCTGCCAAAAGATATACAGGCGCTGGCAGACAAGAACTTTGAATTGCTCAAGTCTGACCCTTATCACCCCTCTCTCCATTTCAAAAAAGTTAATATTCGCAAACAATTATTGTCTGGTTCTGGATCGGCTCTCATGCCGAGTACGATAAACTACTGAGCTAATTCATCATTCATCCTTATGACCAACCGCCCTCTCCGCGTTTTCCTCTGCCACTCCTCCGCGGACAAACCCGCCGTGCGTGAGTTGTATCAAAAACTCCGCGCCGAGCCGTGGCTTCAACCCTGGCTGGACGAAGAAGAACTCCACCCAGGGCAGGATTGAAACAAGAAGATCGAAAAAGCCGTTAATCTTTCGTAACCCAAAGAATACCTTTTTCTTTACATTTGCACCTTATGATTTTTGCGTCTTGATAATAAATAGCCATTGTATTGCACACGGGGCAAATAAATACATTCTCAAACTGGCTAACTGCATCAGCAAATCCGCGAACTTCTTCAATACTTGTATTTCCTGCTTGTGGATTGTTATGAGTTAGTAAATTTCCAAAGATGCCATTTTTCCTCAAATTAGTAAATACTTCTTCTTTTTCTTTAAAGACAGCAGGTACTTTTTTGTTGAATTGGGAAACTAATGGATCGTGCAGATCGCCTGCCGTGTACCTTCCATCACGTTTTATTGGAACCCTAGCTTGCAATGAAATAACGGCTTCTAATAGGAATGCCTCTAGTTCTTTTCTGATTGAAGCAGCAGCACCATCTTTGTCGCCACCGCCAATTTTCTCTGCAATTAAAACCCACCTTGGTTTATAGATATTGAATTTTGGACCTTCTTCAAGCGTCCAACTCAGTATTTGCAAATTCTTGAATTGAGCTGCTAGTCCATGTGCTATTAAATATGCTCGCAATTCCTCATGCCAAACGTAGTCGTGTGTTGTTATAAACCATTGAGCATCAGGAAATTTTCCGAAAAGCAGATCGCAAACTCGTTGTCGATGACCAGAATCAATCGAACTAACAACATCATCAAGAGCAATTATAGGGAAACCAACATTAAATCTTTTAACAAATGCCAGGAACACGCACAATCCTAAAGAATCCAAATGTCCTTCGCTATTAAAAGCTCGTGGATCTTCTTGAATCCGATTATGAAAATCCATTTTTATTTCAGTGCTAGCACGTTTTCCTTCATTTACTTCTAAACGAACCCCTTTATATCCTTCGTTAGGGTGAAGCACAGTAAAAAATTCCCTGATATTATCTTGAAGTTCGCTATATATACGCTGAACCTCTATGCGTTTCGTGTTTACAAAAGTTTCGTAAATGAAAGATATTTCTTTGAATGTTGAGCGCTTGGTGTTTAGTATTGGATTTAGTGTTGAAAGTGTTTGGTGGGAGTCTAGTGTTCGGGTAATTAGGTCTATTGCTTGGAGAGCCTTCTTGTCTTCCTCTGTGGGATCGAGCTTGGCTTTTTCTTTTTGAATAGCATCAATTAACTCTTTGGTGGATTTAAAAGCTGCTGGTATTGCAGGAAGCGCCTTTATTTTTTCAAGAGAATCTAACTGTAAATCTGCAGGCTCTACTGAAGTCTTCGCGATGATACCTTCTATTATGTCTTGGTAACCATCTAAAGGCGAAAAATCCCAATTTACAATAATTTCTTTTGATATTTTTTTGACATTGTTGAGGGTGTCAATCCAGTTTTTTGCTACATCCTTGAATACGGCAATTTGCTTTTTAATTTTTTCGGACAACTCTACAATTGGTTGTAGATTCGCGACTCTTTTTTCTAGAGCCTCTAAAAGTTCCTGCCGTTTGATAGGCTGTAAACATACTGGGCAATTCTCAATGTCATTGTATTGACCTATTAGACGGCTGCTTGATTTAAGAACCTCGCCAAAAAGCACATCTCGGACTTTTTTGATGTCACTATGTAGTTGTCCAACCAAATCCCAAAGAAATTTATTTGTTTCAAATAAATCTGCGCCTTTTGATAATTCTTGACATTGAGTAATCAAATTCTGTAATTGAACAGAGCGTGCCAAATCTGCTGGTGAGTGCCCGCCGGTAACTATTTGTAATTTTCTTTCGTTTGCGCTAGAAAAAGACTCGAGTGGTTTTTGTTGAAGTTCTTGAAGCTTTTTATTAATAGCGACGAGCATATCCTTGTCTGAAAAATCAGTTTTCCCAATAAGGTCACCTAACTTTGCTTTTTCGGTTTCTACTACCGCAATGAGATTCTCAACTTCGCTGCCAGTTTCATCTTGTACTTGCATTAATGATCTTTCGGTTTTGTCTAATTCATCAACGCCTATAATTGCAGCTAATTGTTCATATTTCGATGCTGGTTGAGCTAAAATAAAATCTAGTAAGTTCTTGCGCCTTAATATGAAGGTTGTGCTTGAGCCCTGAGTGTGTAATTCCTTTAGGCCTTCAGGGATTTCAATAGCATCATTAAATTTACGGGCAGCAGAAAGATTGCTCTTCATAAAATCAATCGCGATTGAAGTTTGATTTTTATCTGCAAGGATATGAGGTGCATGTTTGGTTGTTGAAATGCTTTGTACTCCCTCTAAATGGCTTACTTTTCCAGTAAAATAATATTCAATTGCGTCAATAAAAGAGCTTTTCCCAGTTCCATTTTCACCTAGTATTACGACAGATGAGCCATCCAAATCTAAGCTTTCTTGAATTACTCCACGAAAATTATTGACAATTAGTCGCTTGATCTTTGACATAGTGTGCCTCTATTGATTGACAAAGCTTGATCAATTCATTTTTATTGATGATCTTTCCACTTTTATATAGTTCTTTAATCGCTTCAATAGTTTCTGGCTTTATATCTTTATTTCCCAGAAGGTTTTCGAAGAATTTGTTGTAGATTAATTCACTGACTTGTGAAGACATATATCCTCCTATATAATCTCATTAGCTTGATTCGTATATTAAAAGATTATACTTGTAATAACTCAACTAAACAACTGGAGCCCTATGCAACTAAAAATGCAACTCAAAGGAATCTACGCCCCCATCGTCACCCCCTTCAACGCAGATGAAAGTATCAACTATCCCGTTCTCGAACAACTGATTGAATACCTGATCGAAAACAAGATCGCGGGACTCGTCCCAGGCGGCACGACGGGCGAAGTCTACGCCTTCACCGATGCCGAGCGCTTGGAAATTTTCAAATTCACCAAAGAGAAAGTTAACGGGCGGGTCACGCTTATTGCAGGCACCAACTCTGGCGCCACGCGCGACGTCATCCGCTACTCGCAGATCGCAGAGCAGATGGGCTACGACGCGCTTATGGTGGCCGTCCCGCCGTATTCACGTCCGGACCAGCGCGAACTGCTGGCGCATTATTCCGCCGTCGCCGAGTCGGTCAAGATCCCGATCACGCTGTATAACTTCCCGTGGCGCGCCGGCACCGAAGTAGGTTATGAAGTCCTCGACGGTCTGACCAAATACAATCACATCATCGGCATCAAGGAAGCCAGCGGCGATATGTCGCGGGTGTATGAAATGCGATTGCGTTATCGCAGCCGTTATCAAATGATCTGCGGCAGCGACGACCAGGCGCTCGACTACTTCCTATGGGGTACAACCGCGTGGATCGGTGGCGCCGCCTCCTGCGCTCCAATTCAACATCATGAAATCCTCGAAGCCGCGCTCAACAACGACTTCGTCACCGCCCGCAAGCATATGGATAAACTTCTGCCATTGCTCCGCAACATGGAAAGCGGTGGCTACACTCAAAAGGTCAAAGTGGGATGTGAACTGCTCGGCATCCCCGTCGGCAATCCACGCCAGCCGCTCCTGCCCCTTACCGCTGAAGACCGCGTTGAATTTGAGCGTATTTTCAAAACCATTTAAACACAAAGGACACGAAGTACACAAAGTAATTTTTTAAAAACCTTCGTGCCCTTTGTGTACTTCGTGTTTAATTCTTTGGATGTCTACCCTATGAAACGAATCCCATTTCTAGACTCTCACACTGGCGGCGAACCCACCCGCCTGATCGAAACGCCTCCCTTCGACCTCGGAACTGGTTCTGTTGCGGACAAATTATCCCGCCTGAAAAAAGATCACGACGACTTCCGCACCACCGTCCTTAACGAACCCCGCGGATCAGATGTCCTCGTTGGCGCACTGCTCGTCGAACCCGCAGACCCAACCTGTGAATTCGGAGTCATCTTTTTCAATAATGTCGGCTACCTCGGCATGTGCGGACACGGCACTATCGGCCTAATCGCATCACTGGCATATCTGGGTAAAATTCAGCCTGGTGTGATTCGGGTGGAAACTCCTGTTGGGGTAGTGGAAACAACATTACATTCTCCGTCATTGCGAGGAGGGCGGCAGCCCGACGAAGCAATCCCCAACACGACCAATGGGATTGCTTCGGGCGAAGTACACCGCCCTCGCAATGACGGAAATTATCCCAATAAAGTTTCCGTAAAAAACATACCCGCCTATCGGCATCTTACTCACGTCCCTGTCACAGTGGACGGCATAACAATTCACGGCGACGTGGCCTGGGGCGGCAATTGGTTTTTCCTCACGCACGATCACGGCATGGATGTGTCCATGCAAAACCTCGCAGCGCTGACTGATTTCTCGTGCCGTGTGCGCGAGCAATTAACCGCAAACGGAATCACAGGCGCGAACGGCGCAGAGATCGACCACATCGAGTTGTTCGCATCCTCGCCCGAAGCCGACAGCAAAAGTTTTGTCCTCTGCCCGGGCAAAGCCTACGACCGCTCACCCTGCGGAACGGGAACCAGCGCAAAACTCGCCTGTTTA